>NZ_CP113977.2:305380-610760 GCF_026870175.2 Flavobacterium aestivum
TTTAAGCTCAGTGGTGTTTTTAGAATATGGAGCTTTATCATAATCAACATTAAAGTCCTCATCTACCGTATAATCAAAAGGTTGACTCAAAATATCTTTGAATATTTTTTTACTTTCTTCCATACGAAGCATCAAACGGTCGTAAGTAAGATTAAAAAATGTCAAATCTTTATTGATTAACTGATCATCAATTTCTGTTTCAAATTTTGAAAACTCATTGATATCCGACTGCAAGAAAAAACGCTTGGAAGGATCCAAAGCGGCGATATAATCTTTATAAACTCCCTTAGAAAAATTATCATCAATCGCAGCTGGATTATAATGCCCTTTTTCTATTACAAAAGTCAACAGTTCCAAAAGTATTTTATCTCTATCTGGATCTATATCTCTTTTTTTATTAATAGTAAATGCAAATAGTGTCGCAGAAAGGCACACCAATGCTATGAGTATTTTATAATTCTTCTTCATAAATCTAATAATAGGATTCATCAATTTTTTTATCTAAATTACGTTAAAAACTATGCCAACCCGCTAGATTGCTACATAATTTTTTGTTAAAGATACAAAATAGAATTTTTAATAAGAATAAACCCCTTTTAAAAAATATATTTTATTTGTTCGCAATATAAGATTTTGTGTTATTACATTTGTTTCGAAACTCAAATTTTTTCAACGATACATTTTTTCAAAACAATACGAATGGAAACTGAAAGGCCTTTAATACTAATAACAAATGATGATGGAGTTTCTGCTCCCGGAATAAGAACTCTAATCGCTGTTATGCATGAAATAGGAGACGTTATTGTTGTAGCTCCAGACAAACCTCAAAGTGCCATGGGACATGCTATCACTATTAACAACACACTTCATCTCAATAAAATATCTAAAGACACTGATTCTATCACTGAATATAGCTGTTCCGGAACACCGGTAGATTGTGTAAAAATAGCCGTTAATGAAATCCTTAAGAGAAAACCTGATCTTTGTGTATCTGGTATCAACCATGGTTCTAATTCCTCTATAAACGTTATTTATTCCGGAACCATGAGTGCTGCTGTAGAAGCTGGAATAGAAGGAATTCCTGCTATTGGATTCTCGTTATTGGATTATGATTGGGATGCCGATTTTGAACAAATTAAATCATCTGTTAAGAATATCACGCTACAGGTTTTAAACAACAAATTACCTGAAGGAGTAATCTTGAATGTGAATTTCCCTAAATTAAAAGAGAAAGAAATTAAAGGCATTAAAATTTGTCGTCAAGCAAACGCGCTTTGGATGGAAAAATTTGACAAGCGAAAAACTCCTCAAGGCAAAGATTATTATTGGCTAACCGGCGAATTTGTAAACCAAGACAACGGAGAAGACACAGACGAATGGGCTCTCGCCAATGGGTATATTTCTGTAGTACCTGTACAATTTGACTTAACAGCTCATCATGCAATACAAAACCTTAATAAATGGAAATGGAATGAATAAAATAGACTTACTTATAGGATTTGTGATTGGAATATTGGCCTCTATATTAGGCATGTTCCTCTATATCACGTTTGCAGTTCATTCTGATTTTATAGCCGGAATACAATTGATGAAAAGCGAAGGTCATCTAGGAAAAATAGTAACACTAGGTTCTATACTTGATTTAATAGCTTTTGGCATATTGCTAAAAATGAACAAAGAACTCATGGCAAGAGGTATCGTTTTGTCTGTTATCATACTGACCATTATCACTTTGTTTATTTAAAATAGAATAAATACTATATTTGTATTTGTTGGTATAAAAACTAAATCAGCTCCCATTGAGTTGTTTTTACAACTTTTAATTCAAAAAAAATGAAATATTACATTATTGCAGGAGAAGCTTCAGGAGATTTACATGGATCTAATTTAATGAAAGCACTCTATGAAGAAGATCCAAATGCTGACATACGCTTTTGGGGTGGAGATTTGATGCAAAATGTAGGTGGTACTCTAGTAAAACACTATCGTGAATTGGCTTTTATGGGATTCGTCGAAGTTCTTTTCAACTTAAAAACCATTCTGAATAATATTAAAATATGCAAAAATGATATAGTCCAATTCAATCCGGATGTTATCATTTACATTGATTATCCAGGCTTTAACATGCGAATTGCAAAATGGGCCAAACAAACCGGATATAAAAATCATTATTATATTTCTCCTCAAATCTGGGCTTGGAAAGAAAACCGAATCACTGCCATAAAACATGATATTGATAAAATGTACGTGATTTTGCCATTCGAAAAGGATTTCTACGAAGTCAAACATCAATTTCCAGTTTCATTTGTAGGTCATCCATTAATTGATGCCATTCACAATCAATCAAGTATTGATATCAACGCTTTTAGAACAGAAAACCAATTATCCGAAAAACCAATCATTGCCATTTTGCCAGGAAGCCGCAAACAGGAAATTAGCAAAATGCTTTCGGTAATGCTAAGCGTGGTTAAGGATTTCCCTGATTACCAATTTGTAATTGCTGGAGCACCAAGCCAGGAATTTTCATTTTACAAACAATTTATCTCAAGCGATAACATAAAATTCATCTCCAATAAAACCTATTCTTTGTTGCGCAATTCGACAGCAGCATTGGTCACATCAGGTACGGCAACCTTAGAAACGGCACTTTTCAAAGTTCCCGAAGTGGTTTGCTACAAAGGCAGCTGGATTTCTTATCAGATAGCCAAGCGAATAATTACCTTAAAATACATCTCGCTGGTCAACTTAATCATGGACAGAGAAGTTGTAACTGAATTAATTCAAGATGATTGCTCCACCAAGCGTATTAAAGAGGAATTAACCAAAATTCTAGAACCTAATTATCGTAAAACTCTTTTGGCCAATTACGATCTACTGGAAGAAAAACTAGGCGGAATTGGTGCCAGTAAAAAAACTGCTCAATTAATAGTTGCAGCCATAAAGTAATTTAAACAGCATTTACTACGTCTATTCACTAAAACTAATGTGGGCGTAACCCCACAAAGTAAAGGGGCCAGCTTAGCAAACCGCTAAGTCGGCCCCTTTACTTTATGCGGTCAGGCTATCCGCGCTACTTCGGTAGCTTGCTTCTATCCTTTACGCAAAAACACAAACGAAAAAACAACCTTATTTCTTACAAAATATTTGTACTTTAGTTTTATGAAAGTACTACAATTCCCACTTACAAGAATTACTATTGCCTTTATTTTGGGCATATTACTTATTTATTTCCTAAATCCAATCCCATCGATTGTATTTACATTTTTATTTGTAGCAATTCTTATCGCCATCGGAGCATATTTTTGGACCAAAACAAATAATAAACACTCATTCTTTTTCGGAATAACGGTCAATCTCTTAGCATTCACCATAGGAGCAACAACCCAAATCATTCACACTGATTTGTATCAACAAAGCAATTACACGAACTACAAAAACATATTCGATAAAAACCACAACTTTACGGTTACTTTAAGGGAAAAATTAAAAAGCTCCAATTTTAACGAACGATATATTGCTCTAGTCAATACAATTGACCAAAAAAAATCTACAGGCAGAATATTGCTCAACATTCGTAAAGACAGCTTAAAAAAAGATTTTGAAATTGGTGATCGTTTAAAACTAAATGGAATACTCTATAAAAATACCTCTCCCAAAAACCCAAATCAATTTGATTATCAAAAATACTTAGAGAACAAGCAAATCTATGCTCAACTCTATATTGAACCAAATGAAATAAAAATAAGCGCCACAACTGAAAAGGATATTTGGTTTTATACCTCAAGTTTAAGAACCCGAATTATTCAGAATTTAAATAAAAGCAATTTTCATAAAGAGGAACTAAACGTAGCCATAGCCTTGATTTTGGGACAACAACAAGATATTTCCCCTGATATAATTCGGGATTATCAATATGCGGGTGCTGTTCATATTCTATCCGTTTCAGGATTACATATTGGCTTTATATTGCTGTTTGTAACTTTTATTCTAAAACCCCTTCCTAATTCTAAATACGGTTGTTTCCTTAAATTAATTATAACTCTGCTTGCATTATCGCTTTTTGGAGTACTTGCCGGTTTAGCACCATCGGTTCTACGCTCTGTCACTATGTTTTCTTTTGTGGCTATTGGGCAGTTTTTAAGAAGAAGTGTCAATATTTACCATACATTACTCGTTTCAATTTTACTAATTTTACTTTTCCAACCTTCTTTCTTATTTGATGTTGGGTTCCAATTGAGCTACATTGCCCTGTTTTTTATAATATGGCTGCAACCTCTATTAACGATGCTTTGGACACCAAAAAACAAAATCCTAAAATACATTTGGGATATACTAACGGTTTCTTTTGCAGCTCAAATCGGGACTTTACCTTTAAGCATTTATTATTTTCATCAATTCCCTGGGCTATTCTTTATTACGAACTTAATTGTAATTCCGCTACTGGGCATTATAATGAGTTTAGGCGTTTTAGTTATGCTTCTCGCAACGTTCAATTGGGTTCCTTTTTATCCTGCCAAAGCTTTAGAAATAAGTATCTACTATCTAGATAAAATAATAAATACAATCGCTACATTCGAATCATTCATTATCAAAGACATTCCTTTAAACACTTTGCTTTTAATAACCAGATATCTTGTATTGATAGCAATAATTATTTGGTTCAAAAAACCAAATTTCAAAAGCTTGATGGTTGTGTTAACAACAATTGCAGTACTTCAAATCTCAAGTATAAAAACAAAATGGGACATACAAAACCAAGAAGAATTAATTATATTGAATGCCAAAAGAAATACTTTACTACTAGAACGGAAAGGTTTCGATACCAATTTGTTTGCCAAGGACAGTATTCTAAAAACAAGTAAAACCAATACTCTCATTTCCTCCTATCTTACTGGAAACTTCAGTACTTTAAAAAATAAAAGACGCTTACAAAACACCATTTATTTTAAAGAAAATAAAATACTGATTCTTGATAGCTTTATGGTTTATCCTAAAAAGATACAACCTGATGTTTTACTGCTTACACAATCTACAAAAATCAATTTAGAGAGGTTATTACAAAGCATAAAACCAAAAATCATAATTGCAGACGGGTCGAATTATAAAACGATTCAAAACCGATGGAAACAAACTTGTGCACAACAAAAAATCCCTTTTCACTCAACAAGCGAAAAGGGATTTTATAAGATCAATTAAATACTTTGACTTATGCTTTTTTAGATTTTTTTGATTTTTTAGGTTCTTCCATCGAAACTGGTTTTTTTACAAAAGGATCTGCAACCGCTAACCAAGCAGCTGGTCCACCTGCAACATAGCCAGTACTCCCTAAACCTTCAAAATTTACCTTACCTTCTTTATTAACGGTTGCTTTTGCAAAATATACCGTTGGATAACCTTGTATACCAAAAGCTTGTTGCAACTCATTGTTTTGTTTTTTTATTTCATCCGATTGAGGAGCTCTTCTAGGATAATCCAGTTCAACTAAAACAACATTTTGGTTAGCCCATTTAGAAAATTCTGGTGTTTTAAGTACTTCATTTTGCAAACGAATACACCATCCGCACCAATCACTTCCTGTAAAGAACAACATCAATGGTTTCTTCTCTTTGTTCGAAACAGTGATTGCTTCTTTTACATTCGTATACCATTTTAATTCTTGAGCTTGGGAAACGCTTAACCCGATAAAGAAAAATGCAACTAAAATAATTTTTTTCATTTGTTTATTTTTTTAAGTGAAATAGAATGCGATAAAAGTTAGAAATCTTCCTTTTACTCTTAGTCCTCTACTGATTTCTTTTTTACAAATTTAAACAAAAATAATACCAAAATTTGTCGTCTATCTTACTTCTTGCATTAATTTTTTCATCAATGGAGTAATAAATATCAAAATTGCTCCAGCAACAAACGAATAAATTGCTAATTGATAATATCCTTCTGTATAGGATTGCAATTTTGAAACCAAAGTTGTTCCAGTATTTGACTTAGACATTTCAGCCCCTAATTTACCAGCTGCAAATTGTCCAAATGCAGTTGCTAAAAACCATAACCCCATCATCATTCCAAAAAGTCTTTTTGGTGATAACTTGGTAATAATAGACATTCCAATAGGTCCAAGGCAAAGCTCTCCTAAAGTTGTCACTAAATATGCAAAAGTAAATAAGTTAAGTGAAGTTATTCCTTTGGCATTTGCAAAAAATCTAGTATAATAAAAAATGTAAAATGATAACCCTAAAAATAAAAATCCGATACCAAATTTCACAATTGTATTTGGCTCAATTTTTTTCTTCGCTAACCACAACCATAGTAAACCAACCACTGGACTAAATATAATTACAAATAGAGAATTAGAACTATTGTTTACAACATTTGGATCCATGTGAAAAAACAACAAACTATTGTTTAAATTGTCTTTGGCAAAAAGTGAAAGTGATCCTCCGCTTTGCTCGAAAATAGCATTAAACACAAAATAGAAAAAGATAAAAACAAAAGCTGCAAGCAACTTTTTACGTAGTTTACTATCTTCTAATTTATAAACCTCAAAAGCAAAATACGACAAAGCAATTACTCCAATAGTATACATAAAATAATCTGTATAATCCGTGTTTTTTACCATTATAAAAATAAACGGCAAACTCAATAGAGAGCATAAATACACAGTAATCTCTCTCATTTTTCTTTTACCTGCAGGTAAGTTTAACAAAGGAGAATCTCCAATTGGACCAAGATGTTTTTTAGTGAATAAAAATGTTACTAATCCTATGGTCATTACAATTGCTGCAGAAAGGAAACACAACTGCCAAGAATAATATTTACCTAAATAAATACATAGAGCTCCTCCTAAAAAGCCACCAATATTTATCCCTGCATAGAACATTCCATATCCTGCATCACGCCTATGATCACCAGCATGATAAAGCTCTCCAACCATAGAAGAAATATTAGGTTTAAAGAAACCTGTCCCAATTATAGAAAATGCAATCCCATAATAAAACAATGTTTGAGGAGAGAAAGCGATCAGCAAATTCCCTAAAATCATAACGGTTCCCCCGAAAAATAAAGATTTTCTAAAACCTAAAATTTTATCTGCAAAAATACCCCCAATAAAAGTGAAAGCATAAACAAACGCCTGAATAGCTCCATATTGCAAATTAGCCGCATCATCTTTTAATAAAAGTTGGTCAACCATGAAAAAAGTTAGAACACCCCGCATACCATAAAAGCAAAAACGTTCCCACATTTCTACGATAAATAAATACCATAATTGCTTAGGGTATTTGCCCTCAAAGTTCTGAATTTTTTCAAGTGTTAGTTGATGTTCCATATATTCTATTTTATTTTAATTAGTTTTTATTAGTTTATTAAGTACTAGCGCACTCCATGCATTAATTTTTTAATTACTGGCTGGAATAACAATGAGATCAATCCCACTACAACAGCTACAATTGTCAACATCCAAAAGAAATAACTGATTCCCTTTTCGTCTGCAATTTTATCTATATTCTCCCCAAATTTAGCTGCTCCTTTCATACCAATTGCAAAGGCAAGATACCAAACTCCATACATCATGGCAATCATTCTAGCCGGTACCAATTTACTAACATAAGAAAGTCCTACTGGTGACACACATAACTCACCCATTGTATGAAATAAAAAGACCAATACCAACCAAATCATACTTACCGAAGCCGTTTTTGCTCCTGGAGCAATTCCTGCTGAACCATATGCAACACAAGCCATTCCTAATGCCAATAAGAGAAAGCCAATACAATATTTAGCATTTGCAGAAGGATTATATTTACTCTCCCACCATTTTGAAAACAATGGAGCCAAGCTTATAATAAATAAATTATTTAGTGTTGAAAACCATGAAGCCGGAACTTCTAAAGTTTCATCTTGAAATTGATTATACAACATCCAGATCCCGATTCCCCATACAAACAAAAAGCCAGCTGCTAAAATAATATTTGAAACTGCATACTGTTTAAAAGTTTGCTTAGATAACAAATAAAGTACCCAGCTAATAATCATTAACGGAACAATAGTAATTAAAGCATTGATGATTTTAAAAGCGATTCCTGCATTACCCACTAGAATTCTATTGGTGTAGTCTTTAGCAAAAATGGTTAATGTCCCAGGAGATTGTTCAAAAATTGTCCAAAAGAAAATAGTCAGAAATGCAAAAAATGTAACCGCTATTAATTTCTCCATGGTTATTTGTGAATACCTTGACAAGCGATATATCAACAATATTAAAAAGAGAATTAGAGCCAAAAGAATAACAAAGTTATTCCCTTCTAATCCAAAACAGCTAAAATCAAATAGATCTATAGCTCCATTTGTAATAACTTTTGCCGGTTCAAAAATAAGCCAAGATATACTTAACAAAACAACAATTCCAATTAATGCCAATTGCCATACCGGGAAAGGATTAAGTTTATCATTGTTCTCATCTACCTCTTTCAAAGTGACTTCTTTTTTAACTGGTTTTAAACCAATCTCTCCAAAAATATTTTGAGCCAACCAAAACTGTAGCATTCCAATAAACATAAAAATACCCGCTAAACCGAATCCCCAGCTCCATCCAACTTTTTCTCCTAAATAACCACATAGAAGTATTCCAAAAAATGATCCGGAATTAACTCCCATATAAAAGATAGTATATGCCCCATCTTTTTTTTCAGGTCTATCTTTGTACATTTCTGATATTATTGATGTCATGTTTGGCTTAAAAAAGCCATTCCCAAAAACCAATAACACAAGTCCTAGATATATAGAAAACTCTGTTTCTATCGCCATAGAAGCATGTCCCAAGGACATCAATAATGCCCCTACAACTACTGCCATTCTATAACCTATTTTCTTATCCGCAAAATACCCTCCCAACATGGTTGATAAATATACCAATCCTACATAAGATCCAAAAAGGGTCATTGCTTGTTCTCTAGACCAACCCCATCCACCATCTATCATAGATGACGTTAAAAACATTACCAAAAGCGCCCGCATTCCATAAAACGAAAAACGCTCCCACATTTCAGTAAAAAATAATACAAACAGTCCAGATGGATGACCTAGAACTGTACTCTTAAAAAATTGATCTGTTGAATTCTCTTTCATGCTTATTTTGTAATAAAAATCTTAACATAATTACTCATTGAAACTTCTAAAATACTTCTTTATTGTTTAGTTTAACAAGATAAATTCAACTTTTGAAAAACAAGATAATATAGTATCGCATACGGTTATAAAACCACTAAAATTGAAAAGTTTCATACATCAAAAATTTTCTTTCAGGAGATTTCATCCCTTTAAAACATATTTGCTCTACAACAAAAAACACCATCTCTTTGATTCATTCAAAATAGATGATGTTTTTATTTAATATATTTAATTCAGCACATTATCGAACACCGTGCATCATTTTTTTCAAAAATGGTGTTAATGCAAATAAAACAAGTGCAGCAATACCTGTTAACACAACAAATACCATAAAAAATTCAAATAAATTGTGGATTTCAAAACCAGCAAAAATTGGGTTATGATCCATAATTTGATTTTTATCCAATAATTGCAATTGCTCTGCAGTTGGTACAATTTTCTTATCTAAAACAGCTTGCAAATCAATTCCTAATTCTTTCGCTTTAATAAATTTATCTCCAGTAGCTGGCAAAATAGATCCTAAAGTTCCCGCTAGTGCATATCCAGATGCATTAGATAAGAAGAACACTCCATATAATAAAGAAGAGAAACGTTTTGGAGATAATTTACCTACTAAAGATAATCCTATAGGAGACAAACATAACTCAGCACAAGTATTCAATAAATACAATAGAATTAACCATTTGATAGCTAATAAACCTGAAGTCCCAAGGTCTTTTACCTGATTAGCAATCATGAAGAAACTTATCGAAATTAACAATAATCCTAAAGCCAATTTTACAGGAGAAATAGGCTCACTACCTTTATTTCTTAATTTATCCCATAACATACTAAAAGGAACCGCTAAAGCAACAACGAATAATCCATTAAAAATCTGAACCATTGAAGCTGGCATTGCCCATCCAAAAAAGTTTCTATCCGTTTGATTATCGGCTATAAAAGTTAACGATGAACCTGCTTGTTCAAAAGCAGCCCAAAAGAATATGATAAAGAAAGAAATGATATAAATTACAATAATTCGATCTCTTTCCACTTTTGTTAAAGACGAGTCAGATAAAATTAATCCCGCTAATGTTATACCACTTGCATAAATAATTGGATAAATAATCGTTTTTACAACATTAGTGCCATCTACCGAAAAATGGAACAACAAAAACATCCCTATAAAAGCAATTACTGATACTATTAAGGCTTTTGGAGTAAAAACTGCACTTTGTGCTTCTCCTTCTTCATAATCTGATGATTCATTTTTAGAAGGCAATCCTCCTAATGGTTTTCCTTCTGGAGAAACCACATACTTATTTTTCAAGAAATAAAACACTAACGTTCCGATAAGCATTGCAATAGCGGCAGCTAAGAATCCCCATTTGAAAGCGTGAATATCTCTTATTCCTCCTGCACTTTTTACGTCTCCTACTAATGGGCAAATAAATTGACCTAAGAATGCTCCTAAGTTGATCCCCATATAGAAAATAGTAAAAGCTGTATCTAATTTAGTTTTTTCCTGTTTTGGATACAAACTTCCCACCATACTAGAAATGTTTGGTTTGAAAAATCCGTTTCCAAAAATAATTATTCCTAAACCAGAATACATTATAGTAGTGGCTAAACCTATATTTTCACCAAAAACACTAGCACTGGTAAATAACAATAATTGACCAATAGCCATCATTAATCCACCAAGCATAATACAGTTTCTATTTCCAAAAAAACGATCAGAAATAAATCCTCCTAACATTGGTGTTAAATAACAAAGACCTAGAAAACCTCCATAAATTAAGGAAGCTTCTTCTTCTTTCATCAGTAAAGAATTTACAAGAAAAAGAACCAATAAAGTTCGCATTCCATAGAAATTGAAACGTTCCCACATTTCGGTTCCAAATAACACCCAAAGTCCTTTTGGATGTGCTGTTTTAACTTGAGTTTCTGTCATTTTAATTGTTTTGGTTTTAACTTTGTTTGGTTTTGACTTATTTTTATAAATTTTCCTTTATAAAATTCGTCATTTTGGTATATAACTGTGCTCTTGTCTTCCCGCCATAAATACCATGATTTTTGTCTGGATAGATTTGAGAGTCAAATTGTTTATTCGCTTGGATCAATGCTTCCATCATTTGCATAGAATTTTGTACATGCACATTATCATCTGCTGAACCATGAATCAACAAGAACTTTCCTTTTAATTTGCTTACATGATTAATTGGTGAATTTTGATCATATCCGCCTGGATTCTCTTGTGGAGTTTGCATGTAACGCTCTGTATAAATACTGTCATAAAAACGCCAGTTGGTTACCGGTGCTACAGCTATTGCCATTTTAAATACATCTGCTCCTTGGAAAATACAGTTTGAAGCCATAAAACCTCCAAAACTCCATCCCCAAATTCCAATTCTAGATTTATCTACATAAGGATAATTTCCTATTACTTTTGCAGCATCAATTTGGTCTTCTACCTCATATTTTCCTAATTGCAGTTGGGTTACCTTTTTAAAATCAGCTCCTTTGTAACCTGTTCCGCGACCATCAACATCTATAACAATATAACCTTGTTGTGCTAACATCATATACCAATACTCATTAGAACCTCCCCATTGGTTTACAACTTGTTGAGATCCTGGTCCTGAATATTGAACCATAAATACTGGATATTTTTTTGAAGCATCAAAATCCTTTGGCTTTATGATCCAAGCATTTAGCTCGTTTCCTTTTTCTGTTTTCAAAACAAAAAACTCTTTAGAAGGCAAATCATAGCCTTTTAATTTTGCAACAAGATCCTGATTGTTTTCGATAACTTGAATTTCTTTCCCTGATTTAGACTCATTTAAAGTATAAATAGTAGGCTGAGAAGCACTTGAGAATGTATTGATATAATATTGGAAATTTGGACTGAAGGTCGCCGCATTTCCACCTACGTTTTTAGATAAACGCACTTTATTTTTTCCGTCAAGCGCAATTCTATAAACATCACGATTGATTGATCCATTTTCTACTGATTGATAAAAAACTGTTTTTGTTTTCTCATCAAAACCGTAATAATTTGTAACCTCCCAATTTCCTTTAGTTACTTGGTTTTTCAATTTACCGCTAGCGTCATACAAATAGATATGGTTGAAACCATCTTTTTCGCTAGTCCAAATAAAACTATTATCTTTTAAGAATGTTAGATTGTCTGTTATATCAACATAAGCTTTATCTTTTTCATTCAGAACTACTTTCGTAGTTCCTGTAGAACCATCGATAAATAATAAATCTAAATTATCTTGGTGACGATTCAATACTTGCGCTGACAAAACATTTGCATCATTTGTCCATTTCAATCTTGCAATATAAAAATCGTTGTAGTTTGATAAATTTACAACTTTAGTTGCGGCAGTACTTACATCATAAAGATGAAGTGAAACTTCTGAATTTTTTTCTCCAGCTTTAGGGTATTTAAATGTTTCGATTGTAGGGTATAAATCTTTTTGAAAGATTGACATTGAAAATTCAGGAACTTGACTTTCGTCAAAACGAATGTAAGCTAGTTTTTTGCTGTCTTTACTCCAATCAAAAGCGCGAACAAACGCAAATTCTTCTTCATAAACCCAATCCGTAATTCCATTAATAACTGCATTCTTTTTCCCGTCTGTAGTAACTGTAGTTATTTTTTTAGAAGCTAAATCGTATACATATAAGTTATTTTCTTTAGCATAAGCGATTTTAGTTCCATCAGGAGAAAAAGTCGGCTCTTGTATCTGAAAATCAAATAATTTAGTTAGTGATTTTGTTACTGAATTATACAAATAATAATCTGCAGTAAAAGAATGACGGAAAATTTGATTGGTATTACAAGCTAATAAAATCAATTTCTCAGAAGAGTCAAAAGTATAACTATCAATTTTAGGTAGTTCTTTGTAATCCTTAGCATCAATTAGAGTAGCTACTTTTTTCAAACTTGCAAAATCGTAAAGATCGATTTGCTTATTATTATTCAATACCGTGTATTGATTGGTATTTTTCATCGATTGCAATTCATCCATACCTTTGGCACGAAATGAACCTGAAAAAATTTCATCAACTGTTATTTTTTGTTGTCCAAAAACAGTAAAACACAAAAACAAAAATATTGCTGTAAGCTTATTTGAATTCATAATATCGATTAAGTGATAAAAGGCGCAATTTTAGTGAAAAAATTACACATATTACACTTTCTCACTGTTAAATATTGCAAAATAATATTTTATCCCCCACTTAAATATGTTTATCAAAATAATAATTGAATGCAGTTTTTTAATTTATACAGATTTAGCCTCATAAATAAAATGCAACTTAAGTACTTTCCTAATTTTACAAAATACATCAATCACTCATAAGTCAAAACAACTAAACCTTAAAATACCTATCAATTAAAAAAAACACTATACAACGGAATGTGTATCTTTGCTTTTGTTAACTATACTATTTCATATATGAACAACGCTGTTGCCGGATTTTCAAAATTATCCAAAGAAGAAAAAATAAACTGGATTGCCAACCACTATTTTTCTACTCCAAGTGAAGCCATCTCACTACTTAAAAACTACTGGAATACTGACGATAAGATTCAAAAACTCCATGATGAATTCATAGAAAACACCATATCTAATTTTTATATCCCATTGGGTGTTGCTCCTAATTTTTTGATTAATGGTCAATACAGCACCATTCCCATGGCTATAGAAGAAAGCTCTGTAGTTGCCGCTGCCGCAAAAGCTGCAAAGTTTTGGTCTACACGTGGCGGTTTCAAAACTACTGTTATCAATACCGAAAAAATAGGACAAGTTCACTTTATGTATAAAGGTGATGAGTCCAAATTATATTTATTTTTCGCCTATTTAAAATCGAAACTATTCGAAACTACTGAAAGCATTACCAAAAACATGCAAAAACGTGGTGGAGGGATTCTGGACATTATTCTAAAAGACAAAACAAATTTATTACCAAACTACTATCAACTTCATGCTACTTTTGAAACTAAAGACAGCATGGGGGCCAACTTCATCAATTCTTGCTTAGAGCAATTTGCCAAAACCCTTAAAGAAGAGGCGTTGGATTATGAATTATTTTCTGAAGAAGAAAAAAATATAGAAGTTGTAATGAGCATACTTTCTAATTATGTTCCTAATTGTATCGTTCGAGCTGAAGTTTCTTGCCCAATTGAAGAATTAGCCGAAAAACATATTCCAAACCCTCAAGATTTTGCCGAAAAATTTATTCAAGCCGTGCGAATTGCAGAGGTAGAACCTTTTCGCGCAGTAACTCATAACAAAGGTATCATGAACGGAATTGACGCTGTCGTGCTTGCCACCGGAAACGACTTTAGAGCTGTCGAAGCCGGTATACACGCATACGCCTCCAGAAACGGACATTACTCCAGTTTATCACATGCCAAAATAGAAAATGGAATTTTTAGTTTCTGGCTGGAAATTCCTTTGGCTTTAGGAACAGTTGGCGGGTTGACATCCCTTCATCCTTTGGTTAAATTATCATTAGAAATGCTTGAAAAACCTTCAGCCAAAGAGTTAATGCAAATTGTTGCAGTAGCTGGTTTAGCACAAAACTTTGCAGCATTGCGTTCCTTGACCACTACAGGTATACAAGAAGGACACATGAAAATGCACTTAAATAATATTTTAAACCAATTTGAAGCCAATCATGAGGAACGCATTTTGATAAAAAAACACTTTAAACATCATGTTGTCTCCCACAGTGCAGTCGTTGAGTACATTGAAAATTTAAGAAAAGACAATTAGTCCTAAATACAACCCATTCATTCTCGATAGTAACCAATAATGAATGGGTTAAAACATCAGCAATGAAAAAAACATTTTACAGCAACGGAAAACTTTTAATAACTGCCGAATATTTAGTTCTTGATGGCGCAAAAGCATTGGCCCTACCTACAAAATTTGGACAAAACTTAATTGTAGAAAAAGGGACAAACCAAGAAATAAAATGGACCAGTTATGATGCTGATGAAAGTGTTTGGTTTGAAGGAACGATTCCGTTTTCAACAATAACTACAACTACACCATTTGAAAATGAATCGGTAGCCAATACATTAATCACTATTTTGAGAGAAGCTTATTTATTGAGTCCTGAACCGATTTTAAATTCAGAAGGTTACAATGTCACTACCCATTTAACATTTCCTAAAAAATGGGGATTAGGGACTTCTTCTACCTTAATAAACAACATAGCTCAGTGGTTCAAAATAGATGCTTTTTTATTGCTTAAAAGCAGTTTTGGAGGCAGCGGTTACGATATTGCCTGTGCCCAAAATGACTCCCCTATTATTTATCATCTGGAGCAAGGAAATCCAATAGTTGAAAAAGTAAATTTCAACCCTGCATTTACAGAAAATCTATATTTTGTATATCTCAATCAAAAACAAAGTAGCAAGAATGCCATTGCCGCTTATAATGAGAAAAAAAACAATATAGAAGCAAAGAAGAAAGCCATAAACCAAATAACTCAAATCGTTTTAAAAGCTGATGACCTCAATACATTTGCAGAAGCATTAGAAAATCACGAAACGACGCTTAGCTTCGTTCTTGAAACCAAAACAGCAAAAGAATTTTTGTTTCCAGATTTCAAAGGAACCATTAAAAGTCTTGGAGCCTGGGGCGGAGATTTTATATTGGCAATTTCAAAAGACAATCCTAGCTCCTATTTCATTTCAAAAGGATATGAAACTATAATTCCGTATAGCGAGATGATTTTATAAAATAGCAATCTCTTTCTTTTTCATGAATTGAATTCGAAATCTATAGCAAATAAAAAACCCGATACTTGCAGTTTTAGTAGTATCGGGTTTTTTATGTTTAGAACAATTACTGCTTAGTAATTGAACTCTTTTCTGTTATCTTTAATATCAGCATCTTCTTTTAAAGCTGGCAATACTCTGTTTACATCAGAAGCGCTTTGAGCTTTTAATTTTACTACATTAGGAGCATAACTCTTCAAAGCTGGAGCTTTTACTGTGCTTGTGTTTTTAACTACATAAACACCAGTAACACCTTCAATTGGAGCAGATACTTTATTTGCAGCTAGAGCAAATGCATTACCAACTACTTTTGGCTCTTGACCAACTCCACCTGCTAAAACTGGGTTTTCTAATGTAACATCTGCCACTTGTTGTACAGATGAACCTACCGCTTTTGCAATAGTTTCTAAAGATGATCCAGACATTTTAGCCTTAAGCATTTCAGCTTTTTTCTTGTTTTTAAGAATTGGCTCTACATAAGGTCTAACTTGAGCAACTGGAACTAATCCTGAATTATCTATAGATTTAACTTTTGCAATTACATGTCCTAAATTAGCAACTTCAAATCTTTTTGTAGAACCGTCTTTACTATCTTTTTCAAATGCCCATCTTACGATAGCTCTTTGATTTCCTAAAGAACCAAAATTCTCATCCATTGCTTTTACAGAAACTGCAGGAGCTACAGTAAGTTTCATTTCTTTGGCAGTTTGATTAAAATCTTTACCACCATCAGCAACAGCCATTTCAAATTTAGTTGCTTCTGTAAATACTTTATCAGAAGTAGCTTCTGAAGCCTCGATTTTTTGAGCTACAGTAGCCAAACGAATTCCGTCTTGTTTGTCAGTAATCTTGATGATGTGGAAACCGAATGGAGTCTCAACTAAACCAACTTTTCCTATTCCGTTATTAAAAACGAAATCGTTAAATGGTTTTACCATTTGTCCTTGACCAAAATATCCTAAATCTCCACCTTGTTGAGCTGATGAATCATCTGAATTTGTGAATGCTAACATCAGGAAACTATCTGGATTAGCATTTACTTGAGCTAAAATTGCTTCAGCTTTAGCTTTAGCTTCAGCTTTAGTTCTTTTCTCTCTCTTGTTAGGAACTTGTGTTCCTTCATAACTAATAAGGATATGGCTTGCTTTTGCATTTACTCCTGCTTTTTTCCCTAATGATTTTGAGATACAGTAGTATTTTCCGTAAACATAAGGTCCGTAAACTGCTCCTGGAGCTAAATTAAACAATTGATCTGCATCTACAGCTGGTAAATCTTTTTTGGCTACATATGAAGAATCATATGGTACATCTGAATTTGAATTCACGAAATCAACAACGTTTGTTGTTGATCTAAATCCAGCTAATGTATCATTTTTACCAGTAGCTTGATTATAAACTACACTACCTGATAATAATCCATTAATTCTAGATTTTATTTCATTCACATCAGCAGCTGAAGCTTTATCTTCAATTAAAACATATTCTATATCACGAGTTTCTTCTGATTTGAATTTTTTAGGAGTCAATTTCATATAATCCACAATTTCAGCATCAGATATTTTCACATCACTATCTTTAATTGTAGAATACAAACCTGCTACATAAGAGAAATTCACTTTGTTAGAAGCCATTTCATAATTGAATTTTCCTTCGCTTTCAGTTGTATAAATACCAGATTTAATCAAAGTATTATAAATTTGAAATTTAGCGTTCAATTCAGCATCTTTTTCTCTATCTTTTAAATATTGAGCTTGCTCAGGATTTGATTTAAAAAATTCTTTGAATTTTACCACATCAAACATACCTGCAGCATTTAAAAACATTGGGTTTTTACCAATATTTTGGTCTTGTTTAAGGATATCCAATATATGTTTTTCTCCTACTCTTAATCCTAATTTATCAAACTCGGCAGAAAGTAAAGCTACGGTAACTTCTTGATCCCATACTCTTTTTGAAGCTTCAGTAGAAGTAATTCCTTGTCCGCTTTTTTCAACATTGCTAACTTTTATTCTAAAATCTTCAAAAGAAATGTCTTTCCCATTGATACTTCCAACATCTTTTGAGCTTTTACCAAAATTCCCTTTCGTAAAAAGATCTTGTATTATAAATGAGAATAATGCTAGAGCAATAACTCCAATCATTATAGCGGAATGTTGTCTAATTTTTGATAAAACTGCCATTGTGTATTATTGTTTATTTTAAAATTTTGTTTGCGAAAATACAATTATCTAATTAATAATTATAGAACTACTGTTTTTTTTTTGTTTTTTTTTATTTATAAAAATAAATATCACTCTTTAATAGTCATTTTTACCAATTCTATCTTCTTATTTGTGGCTTCTTCTATGCTAAAATGATAGTTTCCAATAATTATAACATCTCCATTTTGAGGGATTTCCTTCGTAAAATTCACAATATAGCCTCCTAAAGTACCATACGATTCGCTTTCTGGAATTGCCAATTTATAAGTTTGATTGAGGTATTCAACATCAAAACGAGCAGAGAATAAAAAGGTATCATCTCCAAGGTTTTTTTCAATCAATTCCTCATCCGAATCATGTTCGTCTTCAATTTCCCCAAAAAGCTCTTCTACAATATCTTCTATAGTCAATATCCCTGAAGTCCCTCCGTATTCATCCAATACTACAGCAACGCTCTTTCGCTTTTTGGTCAACAAATTCATTGCATCTTTTACAAAAATTGCTTCGGGAATAAATTCAACAGGAATAACTATCTCTTTTATACTCTTTGGTTTTTTAAATAGGTCAAATGAATGCACGTATCCTATTATATCATCTAATGAATTTTGATAGATTACAATTTTAGAATACCCTGTTTCAATAAATAATTCTTTAAGAGTTTCTAGAGATTCTAACAAATCTACTGCTACAATTTCTGTTCTGGGAGTCATAACATCTCTGGCCTTGACTCCTGAAAAATCTAAAGCGTTACGAAATATTTGTATTTCGGAATCTACTTCCTCATGATCCTCTACAGTACTCATTTGTTCTGTAATATAATTTCCCAGTTCTACTTTACTGAAATAAAGCTGTACCTGATCTCCTTCTGTCTTAAAAAATCTTTTCAGAATAAAATCAGAAATCCATATTAAAAAAGTAGAAATAAAATAAAACAACCTATAAAAGAAATAGGTAGGAATAGCAAAAAACTTGATTAGTGAATTGGCGTAAATCTGAAAGAAGACTTTTGGCAAAAATTCAGCTGTAATTAGAACAATAAATGTTGATAATACTGTCTGAATTAATAGACTGGCAAAATCTGAAAAATGAAAACTGAATGACAACAGCCAATTCGTTAGCAATTCCCCCATAAAAAAACCATAAACCACAAGTGCTATATTGTTACCAATAAGCATTGCGGCTATAAATTTAGAGGGTTTTTCGGTAAGCTTCGTAAGGGTTTTTGAAAGAAAACTGTCTTGTTTTTTTTCTAACTCCAAATAAATTTTATTAGAAGATATAAAAGCTATCTCCATTCCTGAAAAAAAAGCACATAGTATTAAACACAATATTATAATGCCTATTCCCATTTTCTAAGATTGTTTGTTTCTATCTTCAAATTTCTTAGCAAACTTTCTTCTAAAGAAAAACATGAAAATTGCTAATCCCGCAATCACAAGGCTCAAGAAAGGACTCTCGGTACCTGAACTCCATTGTGTATATCCTTCGTATAAAAAGTAGATTCCAAAAGCTAAGTAAAGATAAGAGGTATATTTTAAGAAATTCATGTTGTTATTTTTATTTGTATTATTCTGAGGATTCTATTTCCCCTTCTATTCGTTGCGAATTTATTATTTTAAAGTCTTTACTAAAATCAATTCCTTGACCCGTTGAACTTCCTTTAGCATCTGTTAACTTAAATTTTTTTTCGGTGTAAAACCATTGATTTTTTTGATCAAAATACAATTGTTCCGTTTCCAGCATTTGCCCATCTTCGGAAGTGATTTTAACTTTTCCCTGCAAATCTATTATACTGGTTGCTTTATACGAAACCGCATAATTCGATCTAATAAAAGTTTTCTTTGCTTTGTTATCAAAAATGGTTACATCAATTCCTTTTGGAAATTCTGTAAAAGCAAAATCTACGTTTGCATAATCCAACATTTTTGGACTTATCAAAATTGATTTAATTTTACCTGAATCTGTATATTTTAAATTCACATTATCAGCATCGCCACTAGGAACAAACTCCGAGTAATCATTTTGTCTTACTTCCTTAAAATTACTCTCACATCCCATAGCCATACCTATCGCTAAAGTTAGTGAGACCGGAAACAAGAAATATCTTTTATAAAAAATCATGTATTAAATTTAAACCAATTGATTTTAATAGCAACTATTAAGTCTTAGTTGATTTTTGATTGTCTAAACCATTTGTCGTTTAGAGAAAAACTTAGACTAAAGCTACCATAATTTTCTTGAATCAATCCATTTGCTGTCGTACCTCTTTTTCCAAATTCTAAACCGATATTGAAATTAGATAAGTAACTTCCTCCCGCAGGTAATCCGAAACCTAGAGTGATTGCTTTCTCATCAATTGATTTTGAATTAACTATAGTTCCTGTTTTACCATACTTTAAACCTGCACGATACGTGATTTTTTGATAGTATTTTGAGAAAACATTATAATTAGGAACATAATATCCTCCTAAACTATAACTTGAGTAGTTTTCATACGACACGTTCTTAGCTTCATTAATCCCATTTCCTCCTTCTCCAATGTTTTGGTATACTATCTGTGTACCTACCAACCATTTTCTTGATCTACCAATACCTGCTCCAAATGTTATTTTTTCAGGTATTTTTATATCTTTTCTGATCAATTCTGATTCAATAGCATCTATAACTACCACATTAAAATCCGCATTGTATTGTACCGTTGCAATTGTTCTGGTGTTACTTGATGTCAAAGTACTCTGTGGCATATAAGTTAAACTACTGTAGTAATTTAATTTTTTATTGATCTTTCCTTGATACATCACTCCAAAATTCATACTAAATCCGTTTAAATCAGATTTATTTTGTTCTTGAGTTCCAATAGGAACCGAAGTAATGAATTCTAAATTACTGTTATTTATTCTTCCAAAATTACATTGAATATCTGCTCCTACAACTAAATTAGGTATAATAGTATAACCCAATCCTAAAAAAGCTTTATTTAATCCTCCTGATCCAGTCAAACGATTATTGTTACCATTAGGATCTGAATTTAAAGATTCAATATTATATCCTACCGAAGAATATGGAAGTAATCCAAAACCTACACCCATTTTACCCAATGATAAGGCAACTGCCATATAATCCAAAGTTGTTCTTTGCGCACTTGCATCTCCTTTGTCTGATTTCATTTTTGTGCTAGTATACCCACCTCCCATGGTAAAAGTTGTCAATTTAATTGCACCATAACTAGCAGGATTCAATATATTCATATGGATACTATCCTGTTCAATAGCAACTCCCGCCATGGAACGATTTTCAAGAGTTCCCTTAAATCTAGATTCACCAAGTCCAAAATAAGAATAAGGAGAAGCAGATCCACTTTGAGCAAAAGAAGCAAGTGTTAAAAAGAAACAGGCAGTGACAATAATTTTTTTAATCATTTTTGATTTTATATTGAAAAAGTTGATTCAAACCCTCTAAAAGAAAATTTGAATTGGCAAATATGGTATTTTTTAATCGTTTAGCCAAAAATTCTGTGTCCCCTCCCGTTAAAATTATTATAAAATTTGAATACTGAGCACTATATTCATCAATAAAACCACTAATCTCATGTACTAATCCGTTTACAATTCCTGAATGAATTGACTCTGCAGTAGACTTCCCTATAAAGTGATTTGGATCTGTTACATCCAGCAACGGAAGCTTTTCTGTATAATGATGCAAAGCTTCATAACGCAAACGCAATCCCGGAGAAATTGCTCCCCCAAGATATACATCATTTTGGTCTACAAAATCATAAGTCACACATGTTCCTGCATCTATAATTAAGCGATTTTGACCTTTAAATTGTAGCGTTGCTCCGGCTGCCAATACCATTCTATCTATACCTAGGGTTTTTGGAGTAGCATAATTATTTACAAACGGAAAAGAGTCTTCATGGGAAACAAACCATACCTCAACCATTTTTTCAAAGTGCAAAAAGAATTGTTTTTCTACACTCCCGACTGAAGCAACAACCAAATGAGTAATTTCCTGATATTTTTTTAAAATAATTTCGATATTTTTCTGAACCTCATCTTTCGAAAAAACACAATATTCCAAAACGTTATTAGACTCAAAAACAGCACCTTTAATTCTGGTATTCCCGACATCAATGGTTAAAATCATATCTTATTTATTTAAAAGTGCGAAGATACAAATAGATTTTTTTTTTAAAACGTATTGTTTAATTAAAAAAACATTCTATATTTGCACCCGCAACAAGCACGGTACCTTAGCTCAGATGGTAGAGCAATGGACTGAAAATCCATGTGTCCCTGGTTCGATCCCTGGAGGTACCACAAAACCCAAACAGCAATGTTTGGGTTTTTTGTTTTTAGCAATTATTGTCAGGATTCTCTTTAGAATCGAATTACAAAATAGATTCTAATTTTCCATTAAATGGAAAGCCACCAAAAAACTAATTTTGATGGCTATAGAACGTTTTCTTTTGAGTATAAAAACCTCAATAAGATCTATTTATTTCTTGATAAACTTCATCACTTTTACCTGATTCTTATCATTATACACTCTTATAAAATACATTCCATCATTTAAATCTCCTATGCCATAATGATGATCTATTGTTTGATTTTTATCGAACGATTTAACTAATTGCCCCGTAATAGAAAAAATTTGAACTTTAGAAGTATTGGTATTTAAAGTGAAATAAGTCGATGCTGGATTTGGATAAATATAAATATCATTTAAAACTTCAAAATCAGTTGTTCCTAACACACTAGCTTTATTGCCATATATTCTATATTCACCTGGCTGCAAATTAATCGTAGCATTCGCATCGATCACGTTATAAGAAGCATTGTTCATTAAATTATACCATGTTCCTGTGTTTTGAAATCCTGTTGCTACATCTTTCGCAATTACATCAAAATTGGCTATAATGAGAACGTTTTTAAGTTCTGTATCTGCCAAAGCACTATTGGTGATTTTAATATTTGGTGTTAAGCTAGATGCATTAATCATAGTTGCTGTACCCAAAAATACTGCCTCAGTTTTTTTAAGAGCAATCATTCTTGCCCAATCATAATAAATTTTATTTCTTAAATTATCATTCAACCAATTATTTACCCATTGCGGCTGTGGTTTTGTATCCAATTTACAATCTCCTGCAATCGCAGATGAGTTATCATTTACAGTACCATTATTACAGGTATAGATCGATGACTCCCATCCTAACTCTCCAAAATGCCAGATCATTTTTGGCCCTGGAACTAACAATGAAACTGCTCCAATTGCTGGCATCCTAGACAAGGCGACATTTATGTTTTTTACATTATGAGCGGGATTTGCACTGTTACCAAACTGGAGATTTTTATACATCAAACGTTCTTCGTCATGACTTTCTGCATATCCTATTAATCTGTTGGCTGCAAAACCATGACTTTGGCTTGTCATTCCTGAAATATTGGCGGTATAACCCATCGACAATTCATTATAATTAGCATTCATATTCCCCCACATCATAACTCCTTTACTTGGTGTTTCTCCAATTCTATAATTAGCCCATTGCTGTTCTTCATTATTGGTTCCCAAATGTTCGAAAATAGTATAATGTGTGGGATCTAAAGACCATGAGTAATCAGCATATTCTTTTAATATATCAACTCTGTCTTGTTGGTAAGCATTTGTACATGCATCATCTCCTGCTGTGCAATTTTGCGTAAATCCTTTGGTTAAATCCCAACGGAATCCGTCAATTTTATATTCTTCAATCCATTGTTTAATAACTCTTTTCACATAGTTTTTGGTCAACGCTGCGGAATGATTAAAATCCTCTCCTACGCTATAACTGTGCTTGGCTACTGTATTGAAATATGGATTCTCCGAGCTAGGTGATCCCCAACCGTCATTCTCTGGATCATTCATCCACATGCGAACCATCGGATTTCTTCCGAAAGCATGATTCAAAGCTACGTCTAGAATAACGGCAATACCATTTTGATGGCACAAATCGATTAACTCTTTTAGTTTGGTAGATGGTCCATAAAATTTATCTAAAGCCATGTGAAAGGAAGTATTATACCCCCAACTTTCATTGCCTTCAAATTCCATTACAGGCATTAACTCAATCGCATTTATTTTTAGATTTTTGAAATAGTCTATTCTGTCAATTAAGTTTTGATAATTTCTATTGGCGTCAAAATCCCTAACCAATACTTCATAAACCACTAACTTATCTTTTTCGGGTTTTACAAAATTAGTAGTTGCTGCACTCCAAGGATATGGTGTTTGGCCCGTTTGCAAAACTGTAACTTCCCTTTCCTGACCTATGGGATAAACTGGCATATTAGGATATGTGGTTGCCGGAATACTTGGGTCGTCAAATGGAGACAATACTAATGTTGAATATGGATCGGCTGTTTTTACTAATGCAGGAGAATTTAAGAGAGGTGTTGACTCTCCCACCCAGTATTGATAAGTATAATTTGTCCCCGAAACCAATCCGGTTAATTCTAACCAAAACTTACCAGTAACAGGATCTTTTTTCATAGCATACACAGCACTCGGCTGCCAGTCATTAAAACTTCCTGCAACATATACAAAATCCTTTAGAGGAGCATCAAGCACCAAAGTTGCTTTGGTCGCATCTGTAGCATCATAATTTATTCCATCCAATAATCCTGCTGGTATTACTCCCGAAATTGTTCCCGGATTTATAGCTACCGAAAACTTTTTAGTAACTGTAGTCACTCCTTGCGTTACCTCTAGTTCATAGTTTTGATTGGCCGTAATGTTGGTATGATTATAACTATAGCTCGAAGTACTAGAATTAGTATTGATGCTAATTCCGTTTGATTTTAAATTATAACTGGCCACCCCGTTGGTATTGCTTGCCGATATCGAAAGACTACCTCCTGAATTGATAATGGTAGTACTGTTTTGGACTGGCGAAGTCATTGTTACTTGAAAAGTACCAACATTAAAAATAAAGTCATTACAACCAGGAGCTAACTTCAATGTTTGTGAACCCGATGAATTACGGAATACCATTCCTAGTTTGGTAGCTGTGATTTGTTGCGAAGAATTTAAGCCGAAATAAGTACTTGGTGTAATCGTTTTACTCCAGGTGCCATCTCCATTTTTTGTCATTAACCCCACTGCATCATCTGCGCCCCAATTTCCTATTACAGCATACCCGAATGCATTTGCATCATCACCAATCCCTGAATGCATATAAACTTTTGTTGGAGACGATCCCATTGTGTTGCAAGTAGAAGATGCAAATGAAACCGTTATCGTTATTTGATCAGTAACATTAAATGCCGAAGGAGAAATTGTTACTTGCTGAGCAATACTCCCTAATGACATAAAGAACAATAATAAAAGTGTAAGTTTTTTCACAATATTTGATTATTAAATTAAAAAAAAAGGAGCTGTTAATTATAACAGCCCCATATATTTATTGATCCTTTAAAGACAAATCAGTATTATTCTAATGTAATCTTTTTAGAAGCATAGTCAATAGTCAAAACTCTTTCTTTAGTAGGACCTGTGTATTTAAAATTATGATCCCCATCTAATGCGTCTACTAAGTCAGCTGGTATTACAAAACCATTAGAAGCATAATAAGTGTAATTATGAGAAGCATCCCAGTTTCCATCAGCTGTAAAGTTATTCCCTAGAAATACTCTAAAAGCTTTTCCGCTGTTTAATACAACTGCAACTTTATAAGCATCCGTTCTTCCTATAATCAAAGGAAATTCTGTTTCAGCATCACCAGCCCATGTCCAACCTCCTGGTGTAGCATCACCAACTAACCAATGAGAAGTTGCCAATGGCACATGGTAAGGAGTTGCTTTGATAGTATACGAGTTAGAAATTTGTGGAGTTGAGCCAACGCCCCCAATAGTTGACTTCACACGAATATCTATTTCAGACTCCACTTTAGCCGGAAAACCTGCATTAATTAAAGCAGAATTAAGTTCTGCCACTGTCAGGTTTTTATAAGTACTTGTTGAAGTAGCTGCTGCAAAAGGAGTAGCAAAGTTTGTCCCTTTTTTTGCAATTTCTATAGTATAGGTTATTACCGTTGCATCACCTACATACGTTGCTGGCTCCCAAACAACTGTTGTTGCCAAATCATTTTCATTCTCTTTTGATAATATGATATTAAAATCAGATTTAGGAGAAAGTAGGACAGGTTCCGTTCCTTTTACAATTACTGGTCTATTCTCAACATCATCACCTGAGCAAGATATAGCTATTACGCTTATAAAAGCGATTAAAATTTTATTTAGATTTTTCATTTTTATAATTTTTTAAGATGGTTAGTATCCAGGGTTTTGTTTTAATGTTGGGTTTGCTTGAATTGCTGTAGCTGGTATTGGCATAAGGTTTCTGAATGATTCTGTTGAAGTACCATTTTTAACACCACCTTTCCATTGCCAGATTTTGCTGCCTCCTGTAAATTTGTCAAAACGAATTAAATCAGTTCTTCTATGACATTCCCAAAATAATTCTCTACCTCTTTCAGCAAGAATAAAATCAAGATTTAAATCCCCAGCAGTAATTGTAGTTGCTCCTGCTCTTGTTCTTATTTGGTTAACATAGCCCACTGCTGTAGGTATATCTCCTCCTGTTCCTCCTCTTAGAACTGCTTCTGCATACATTAAATACACATCTGCCATTCTAAACATTGGGAAATCAGTATCTGGAATATCATTTCTTTGAGCTGCACTTCCATCAGCTTTCTTATTGATGAATTTTGTAACGGCATACCCATCAGTAAAAGTTCCAATATTATTTATATCAAGTGACTGCCCATTCTTGTAAAAACTTCCTCTTTTATCTCCAATTGCATTTTCGTCTGGGAAGGATTGAACAAATTCTTTTCTTGTTCTGATTCCTTGCCATCCACCATCCATACCTCTATCACTTGCATTCATAGATCCTCCAATTGAAGCATGCATAATAAAACTCATTCCACCTCCAGTAGCTCTAATATAATTTCCGTCACTTACAACTGGGAAAATGATTTCGTTTTGAGCTCCATTCACATTATTATCAGCAGAGAATAAATTAAAATAAGACACATTTGCAAAAGAATAACCTGAAGCTATTACCTCTTTACAAGCTGTGATACATTCTGTATTTTTTGCAGTTCCTGTATATACTTTAGCATTAAGATAAATTTTTGCCAATAAAAATTTAGCAGCAGTTTTATCTATTCTACCATATTCATTTCCTCTTGATTCTTTTAAACTAGAGTCAAGATCTTTTAATTCACTTTCAACAAAAGTAAAAACTTCTGCTCTTGACTTTTGAACTGGATTGTAGAATCCAACAGGATCAACTTCTGTAGTAATAGGCACATTCCCAAACAAGTCCATTAATTGCACATAATCAAATGCTCTTAAGAAACGGGCTTCTGCTCTAAAAGTAGCTATTTCAGTTTTCAAAGCTGCATCTACACCTCTTGCAGTCAATTTATCATCTGTAGTTTCTCTTAAAAACTCATTAGCAAGACTTATTTGATAAAACGATCTGGAATACGTCCCGTATAAAAACTCATTTGAAGGAGTCCAAGTTTGAGTATTCATTGTTGGCAATGAACCATCTGCCCAAGCAATAACAGCTTCATCTGTAGTAAACTCTTGACAAACAAAAAGAAGCCTTAAATAACTACTAAAATCCCCACCAATTCCTGAGATATCTCCCTTACCATCTCCATCATTTCCTCCTACATACATTCCAGCATATAATTTTGCTAAAACTTGCTTATAAGAAGCTGGATTTTTAAAAAAATCCTCTGAAAGAAACTCATCATCATCTTTTGGTGTTACATTCAAGTCATTTGTACAAGAAATAAATACCATATTCATTCCTAAAATCATCAGGAATAAATAACCTATTTTTTTAAATGATATTTTCATTTTGCTGTTTTTAAAATTATAATTAGAAATTAGCATTTACACCAAACATGTATGTTCTTGCTCTTGGATAAACTGATCCGTCAACACCAGAAAAGCTTTCCGGATCAATACCGTCATATTTACTAAATACAAGGGCATTTTGTACTCCTAAAGAAAAATGTAAACTCATCACTTTTAGAAGTGATTTATCCATAGTATATCCTACCGATATGTTATCTAATTTTATAAAAGAAGCATCTTTTACGAAATAATCAGATAGGTAACGTTGTGTCCCATTGTCTTCATACGTAAAACCAGTATTATAATAATCTGGAGTAATATTAGCTAAATCAGTATCTCTTCTTAATGCAGCTTGTAAATATCCTTTGTCAGAACTAATATTATCAAATATGTAATTTCCTAAGCTTGCTCTCCAGCTCATAGCAAAATCGAATTTTTTGTAATTGAAAGTGCTAAATAATCCAAAAGTATAATCAGGATTAGGCTTATGGAATCTATACATATCATTTATATCTCTTTTTCCATCACCATTTCTATCTACATATGCTCCTTGTATAGGTTTTTTATTCGCATCATAAAGTTGCTCAAATACGAAGAAAGAGCTTGGGTTATAACCTACTGAGTTAATTTTAATTTTATTGTTACTTCCTCCAGCAATATTATCACCAGTCATATACCCTTGGAAACCTGGTACTGTTTCACCTAAATCTGTGATTTCTTGATTAAGGTAAGCTACGTTAAAACCAACATTCCAGTTTAAGTCATCTTTTTTAAGTATATCAGCATTAACATTGAACTCAATACCATCAGTTCTAACACTTCCAATATTTGAAAAACCAGAGTTTCTTAAATTGGCACCATCAGGATATGCGATATCAGCCAAAAGATCTGACGCTACTTTGTTGAAATAGTTGATTGACCCATTGATTCTATTGTCTAAAAATCCGAAATCAGCACCTACGTTAAACTCTGTTGCTGTTTCCCATTTTATATCTGGGTTATACCCTTCAGTTCTAGCCACTTGGTAAGCAGTACTGCCAAAAACATAATTAGAACTTACAGTTCCTAATGTTACTCTTCTTAAATAATCATAAGAAGCTGAAATATCTTGTTGACCTGTAGTACCATATCCTACTCTTAATTTTAAAGCCGAAATGGTTTTATTATCTTTTAAGAAAGATTCTTCAGCTATGTTCCAAGCAAAAGCTCCTCCACCAAAATTACCCCAACGATTTGCTTCAGAAAAACGGGAAGTACCATCTCTTCTGTAATTGATAGTAAGTAAATATCTGCTATCGTATCCTATATTTGCACGAGCAAAATATGATTGAAGGTTAATATCCGGATCAGTAGTTACATCTTCCGCAGGATTTGGTTGTCTGGTCTCTCCTGTTGAATAAGCCTCTCTTTGGAACAATTGGTAGTTATAACCTCCTGTTAAATCCACTTTGAATTTACCAAATTCTTTAACGTAGTTTAAATAAGCATTTAAATTTTTGTTTTGACGTGAATCTGTATAATGTCTATAATTTCCTAAATTAACCCAAGCTCCTGAAGAAAAAGTTTTAGGTTGATAACCACTTACGCTGTTTACACTTGTTTCCTCGTAACCGTTACTATCAAACTTATCAATCCCTAATTCTACAACTGCTCTCAGGTCTTCTAAGAAATGCATTTTATAATCAATTCTGGCATTACCCCATTTCCTTGTAGAAGTTGCTCTTCTATTATTTTGGTTAATACGGGCAACTGGGTTTTTAGCTGCAAGAAGATTTACATCTCCATTAGCTTCTAACCATTCAAAATACCCTCCATAACGTGAACCTTCTTGGTAAACAGATTGAGTAGGATCAAATCCTATAGCGCTTCCAATTACATTACTTTCATCCTGAAATTGGTTTTTACCAAAGGATAGATTACCATTAAGATCAACCTTTAAGTGATTGTCAAAAAATACCGGATTCAAAGACAATGAAGTAGTTGTTCTTTCAAAGCCAGTATTTTTCAAAATACCTGGAGTATTGGTATTACCAACAGAAAGTCTAGTTGGTAATTTATCGAATAATGAACCACTAACAGATATGTTATTATCAGTAGTAATTACATCATTAAAGATTTCGCTTTGCCAATCTGTATTTGCTGTACCTAATTTTGCTTTTTGAGCAGCTGTTCCATTTGCATTTACTAATGCACGAAATTCATCTGCGCTTAAAACATCAATTTTTTTGGCTACAGTACTTATACCTGTTTTAGTGTTAAAAGCAACTTTTACTCCTCCTTTTGCACCTTTCTTAGTAGTAATTACAATAACCCCATTTGCTGCTCTTGAACCATAAATTGCTGAGGCAGACGCATCTTTTAGTATTGTAAATGTCTCAATGTCATTTGGGTCAATAGTAGATAAAATACTTGTTGTACCATCAGGAACGGCATTACTTAACGGCAATCCATCTACTACAATTAAAGGCTCGTTTGATGCATTCAATGATGATCCTCCTCTAATTCGTATGTCAGATTTTGCTCCAGGCGCACCTCCACCAGTAACGCTTACACCTGCCACTCTACCTGTAATTAAGTTTTCTGCAGTTACGTTTTGTCCTTTGTTAAAATCTTTATTAGCCAATACCGTTACAGCTCCTGTTGCATCTTTTTTCTTAACAGTACCGTAACCTACTTGAACCACAACCTCTTTTAATTGGCTGGATTCCTCTTCTAGTTTGATAGTCAAAGAGTTTTGAGACCCAACTGTAATTGTTTTTGTTTTGTATCCCAGGTAAGATATATTTAGGACATCGGTTGGTTTTACATTGGTTAATTGAAATTTCCCATCAAAACCAGTTGAAGTTCCTGCCGACCCTCCTTCTATTTTTATGTTTACTCCCGGGATAGGCTGCCCTGATACATTATCAACAACAGTTCCCTCTATTTTATTCTGTGCAAAGGCACAAAACGGCAATAAGAGTACTAAAAATAACAACTTTCTATAAATTGTTTTCATACTTTGTTCTTGTTAGAATTAATTTTTTTTGGATGATTTGTTTGGTTTTTTTTACTTCGAATACTCAAAATTAGGAATTTATTAACACCCTTAACATTGAGTTAATTTGGGGAGGTTACGAAAACGTGATAGTGTTGAAAACTTTGTATTTTTTATTTATTTAAGCGCGAAAATTTACAATAAATAAAAATTTACCTTACCTTTATTACGAATTGATTAGAATGCATTAAGCAATGTTAGCATGAAGAGAAAAATTACATTAAAACAAATTGCAAAAGAATTGGACGTTTCAATATCGACTGTTTCTAAATCTTTAAGAAACAGTCCAGAGATTGGAGAAGAGACAAGATTGAGAGTCCAAGCATTTGCAAATTTTTACCATTACAAACCCAATAATATAGCCCTCAGCCTTAAAAACAGAAGAACCAAAACAATAGGTATTATTATTCCAGAAATAGTACACCATTTTTTCTCTACCGTAATCAATGGTATAGAACATGTAGCTAACGAAAACGGATATAGTGTAGTTATTTGCCTGTCCGACGATTCATTTGACAAAGAGGTTTTAAATATGGAACTTTTGGCCAATGGCAGCATTGATGGCTTTATCATGTCACTATCTAAAGAAACCCAGTTTAAAGGTGATTTTCATCACATTACAGAAGTAATTAATCAAGGAATGCCTGTCGTGATGTTCGACCGTGTTTCTAATGAGGTAAATTGCGACAAAGTAATTATCGATGACAAGCTGGCCGCTTATGAAGCCGTACAGAGTTTAATAGATAAAGGGCGAAAAAAAATAGCACTTCTTACTACTGTTGATTATGTAAGTGTAGGTAAACTAAGAACCGATGGTTATATCAAGGCTTTACTAGATAATGAATTACCATTTGATGAAAGTTTAATTATTAAGATTGAAGATATAGACACTTGCGAAATAATAATTGCAAAATTATTGGAAGACAAAGCTATTGATGCCGTTTTTGCTGTAAATGAACTTTTTGCAGTAACCTGTATTAAAACCGCAAACAAAATGGGGATAAATGTCCCTAAAGATTTAGCAGTAATTGCCTTTACAGACGGAATAATTTCAAAATACTCAACTCCTACCATCACAACAGTAAGCCAAAGTGGTATAAAAATGGGGAATCGAGCAGCGCAAATTATCATTGACCGATTAGAATCTGAAGAAGACGATGAGGAAGAAAATTATGTAACCGAAATCATTGAAACCTACCTTATAGAAAGAGAATCTACCGATTAGTCAACCCCAATTTTAATTATTCGTAAAATAGACTTCCGTAATTGCTATAGACCGATTAGTCCTAATTATAAATCAAAATGGATAGACATAAAACCTATCCATTTTTTATTTCACTTTTACCAAATCTGAAATAATTTGCGGACAAAAAAACATATTTTATTCATTACTACAACCTTGTAGTTGCAAAAATTGCTCATTATTATTATTTTTTGAATTGTATCCAAAAATATTTTTATACATTTACTCCACGTTTATAGCTTTTCTTTTACTTCGAAAAACAAGATAAGTTTTTTTAAAACGATAATTTAATCGTAAAAGTTCGACACAATACGATGAAATAAAGAGATGAAAATTCACATAACGAATCTTCATAATGTATAGTTGATTATTGCTAAGGAATGTATTTCCTTACCAATAAAGTCTTCAACTATTCTTCCTATCACACTATTAAAATTTATTTTAAGGGTTCATAATTCAAAAAATACAAACTTGGTCTTTTTTAGATCCTGATGAATGATTCTGTTTATCCAAAACATATAAAATTTTAATTATTTGTTTTTCAGAATTTAAAACTGTTTTTACTTCAAAGTAATAACATTTTCTTGTTGTATAGAATTTTTATTTTTCTGATAATCAATTCATTTGATGTAAATCAGAAACCAATTGAAAGGCATTACGTTTATCTAGTACAAATACATAAATAATTAATAATGGAAAAACCGAAATTAAGTTTTTGGCAAATTTGGAATCTAAGTTTTGGGTTCTTAGGCGTTCAAATTGGATATTCTTTACAGAATGGAAATACAAGTAGGATTCTAGAAGCTTTAGGAGCCGATGTTCACAGCATTGGTTATTTTTGGCTGGCGGCACCTTTGGCAGGATTGATTGTACAACCCATTATTGGTTTATCAAGTGATAAAACCTGGACAAAATTAGGACGTCGTATTCCATTTATATTTTTTGGTGCAGTAGTATCCGCATTGGCCATGTTTTTCATGCCAAACGCAGAATACTTCGCAGATCTATTGCCCCCACTCGTTTTTGGTGCCGTAATGCTATTGCTTATGGATACATCCTTTAATGTTACCATGCAACCTTTTAGAGCTCTTGTGGGAGATATGGTCAATGATGAACAACGCAACTTGGGGTATTCACTTCAAAGTGCATTAATCAATTTTGGTGCTGTTTTTGGCTCACTATTACCGTGGATTCTAGTAAAAATAGGAATGTCAAACGTCCCTGCAGCTGGAGAAAAAGTGGCAGAATCTGTAATCTGGTCTTTTTATATAGGTGGAGGAATATTATTGGCTAGCGTTCTTTGGACTGTATTTAAAACCAAAGAATACGCTCCAAAAGAACATGCTGCATATAATAAAATAGACCTTGATGCTCCTGATGAAAAGAAAAAGCCAAATATTTTTAAACTAATAAGTAATGCTCCAACAATTTTTTGGCAATTAGGAATTGTTCAGTTTTTCTCTTGGTTCGCTTTGTTCTTGATGTGGGTTTACACAACTAGAGCTATCGCAAATCAAGTTTGGGGACCTGCTGCTTTAGATCCAAAATCAATAGGATTTAACGAAGCTGGAGATTGGACTGGGGTACTATTTGCTTTTTATAGCGGAGTAGCGGCATTATTCTCCTTACTTATCCCTTCTATAGCAAAAGCAATTGGAAGAAAAAGAACCTACAGTTTCTCTCTAGTAATGGGAGGTTTAGGTTTGATTTCTATGTTTATAGTCGAGGATAAAAACATGTTATTGTTATCAATATCAGGTGTGGGTCTTGCTTGGGCAGCTATTTTGGCAATGCCTTATGCTATGTTATCCGGATCATTACCTGCAGATAAAATGGGTGTTTACATGGGATTGTTCAACGCAACAATAACAACACCACAAATTGCTGCCGGACTTTTAGGAAGCACTTTAATCATGCTTTTTGGGGGAAATCCTATGGCAATTATTGTTATTGCGGGCGTATCGATGTTAATAGCAGGTTCCGCAGTGTTTTTTGTAAAAGAAACCCACATCAAAAAATAATTTCTTCCTAACAAATAAAGATGGGTTCCTGACAATCAAAATTTAAATATTTACCAGAAAAAAAAGGCAAACCTAAAATTAATTAATACAAGTAAAATTAAAATGAAAAAGAGTAAAGGATTTATTTTCGATTTAGACGGTGTGATTGTAGATACTGCAAAATATCATTTTTTAGCCTGGAAAAAAATTGCCAATGAGTTAGGAATTGATTTCACATTAGAACATAATGAATTATTAAAAGGGGTGAGTCGTGTTCGTTCTTTAGACATTATTTTAGGTCTAGGGAATGTCGAAGCTTCAGAAGAAGAGAAAAACAAATGGTTAATTCAAAAAAATGAAGATTACCTCTCCTATCTAGTAGATATGGATGAAAGTGAAATTCTGCCAGGTGTTATAGAGGTCTTGAATTTCTTAAAGAAAAACAATCAACTAATCGCTTTAGGATCGGCCAGTAAAAACGCCAGACCTATTCTGGAAAAAACCGGAACTCTAAATTATTTTGATGCCATTGTAGACGGTAATGATGTTGTCAATGCCAAACCAGACCCAGAAGTATTTTTACACGCTGCCCGATTATTGAATGTAGCCAATGAGGATTCAATTGTTTTTGAAGATTCAGTAGCAGGAATCCAAGCAGCAAATACTGCCAATATGATAAGTATTGGTATTGGCGAAGAAACAACCTTACATGAAGCGCAACACCTTTTTAAAGACTTCACGCACATTGATTCCGACTTTCTGGAGTCTCTTATAAATAGATAAATAAATTAACAAAAGATAAGGTTAAAGAGGAATGAAGCAAAAGAGTTGTTTTATTCTTAAACCTCAAGCCTTACGCCTTAAACTTATACAAAATGAATCAAGATTATATAAAACCAGACAATTGGTCTATCATCGAAGAAGGATTTGATAGAGAAAGTGTAAAATCATCTGAAAGCCTTTTTAGCATTGGGAATGGTGCTATGGGCCAAAGAGCCAATTTTGAAGAAAACTATACAGGCGAAACTTTTCAAGGAAGCTATATCGCCGGAATTTATTACCCTGATAAAACCAAAGTAGGTTGGTGGAAAAACGGATATCCAGAGTATTTTGCCAAGGTATTGAATGCACCAAATTGGATTGGAATCAACATAGAAATTAACGGGGAAGATTTAGATTTGAATACTTGTACAGACGTCAAAAATTTTCGTCGTGAGCTAAACATGAAAGAAGGCTGGTACAATCGTTCCTTTACAGCAACTTTGCAAAACGGAACCGAAATTTCAGCAAACATCCGTCGTTTTCTATCTTTAGATTTAGATGAAGTTGGTATCATTAATTATGAAATCACTCCTTTAAACAAAGATGCAAAAATAATTTACAAACCCTATATTGATGCTGGTGTAACTAATGAAGATGCCAACTGGGAAGAAAAATTCTGGAAACCACTTAGCGTTAAAAAATATAGAAATGAAGCTTTTGTTACGGCACAAACTTTCAAAACCCATTTCAAGGTAACAACCTTCATGCAAAATACCATTTGGTCGAATGGCGAGAAACAAAAGCTTTCTCCAACGTCAGTAGATACGAATGCAGATAAAATTCTATTTTATTATGATGTTATTGCTGCCAAAGGAGAAAAAACCGCTATTCAAAAAATAGGCGGCTATACCGTTTCATTGAACCATGTAGATACTATAGCTGCAGCCGAAAATACTATTCAGATCGCTCTGGCAAAAGGATATGACCAATTGCTACAAGAACAGATTGATGCATGGGCAAAAATCTGGGAAATGTCAGACATCACTATTGATGGGGATGTAAAAGCACAGCAAGGAATTCGTTTTAATATTTTCCAGCTAAACCAAACCTATTTAGGAAAAGATTCTCGTTTGAATATTGGACCAAAAGGATTTACGGGTGAAAAATACGGAGGATCTACCTATTGGGACACCGAGGCATATTGTATTCCGTTCTACATGGCTACAAAAGACCAACAAGTAGCTCGTAATTTATTGACCTATCGTTTTAATCAATTGGATAAAGCGATAGAGAATGCCGAGAATAATTTGGGGTTTAAAAACGGAGCAGCTTTATACCCAATGGTAACCATGAATGGCGAAGAATGCCATAACGAATGGGAAATCACTCATGAAGAAATTCATAGAAACGGTGCCATTGCATTTGCCATTTTTAACTACCATCGCTTTACTGGAGATTTCAGTTACATTCCGGAAAAAGGATTAGAAGTACTTATTGGTATAGCTCGTTTCTGGCACCAAAGAGCTTCATTCTCCAAAAACAAAAATCAATATGTGATTTTGGGAGTAACTGGGCCTAATGAATACGAAAACAACATCAACAATAATTTCTACACCAATTACATCGCTAAATGGTGCATCGATTATACCCATGAACAGATTCAAAAAGTTTCTCTAGAATACCCATCCGACTATAAACGTATTATGGAAAAGGTAAAACTATCTGAAACAGAAATACAGGAATGGAATAAAGTAGCAGGTAATATGTATTTCCCAAAATCAGAAGAAATGGGTATTTACTTGCAGCAAGATGGGTTCTTAGACAAAGATTTAACACCGGTAAGCGAGTTAGATCGTTCCCAAAGACCAATAAATCAAAAATGGTCTTGGGATCGTGTATTGCGTTCTCCTTATATAAAACAAGCCGACGTACTGCAGTGTTTCTACTTCTTTGAAGATCATTTCTCTAAAGATGAATTGGAGCGCAATTTCAATTTTTATGAATCATTTACAGTTCATGAAAGTTCACTTTCACCTTGTGTACATTCTATTCAGGCTGCTTTGCTGGATAAAATGGATATGGCCTATGCATTTTACCTAAGAACATCTCGACTGGATCTTGATGATTATAATAAAGAAGTAGAAGAAGGTTGCCATATCACCTCTATGGCAGGAACCTGGATGAGTATTGTTGAAGGATTTGGTGGAATGAGAGTCAAAGCAAACACACTTCATTTCTCTCCAAAAATCCCTAAAGAATGGGACGGATATTCTTTTAAAATTAATTTCAGAAATCAAATTTTGAAAATTGCAATTAATCATAAAGAAACCACACTTACACTCGAAGGTTCAAAAGAACTTACCGTTTTTGTAAACGAAACTGCTATTTTGGTCAAACCAAATAGTTTGGTCACTGTTTAAAATTTAATAAAAAAGAACCATTAAGACATTAAGATTCATTAAGACAAAACTTAATTTTCTTGATGTCTTAATGGTTAAAAAAAATATGGCTTAGACTTTAAAAATATTTTTAATTGTTGAACTTATGAAAAAAGCAGTCCTTCTTTTTTTATTCATCTCTACTTCAATTTTTGCACAAATAGAAAGAGTTGAGCCTCCTTTTTGGTATGCCGGAATGCATAATCCAGAGCTGCAAATTATGTTCTATGGCAAAGATATTGCACAAAATGAAGTAACGGCATCAAATGCAATTGCCATAAAAGAAGTTCAAAAAACCGAAAACCCCAATTATCTTTTCGTTACAATTGACACCAAAAATACAACGGCACAAGATTTTATTTTTTCATTTTCTAAAAATAAAAAAGTCGTTTTTACCAAAAAATATAGTTTAAAACAGAGAAGGGAAAATTCAGCTTCCAGAAAAAGTTTTGATGCTTCTGATTTGATTTATCTGGTGATGTCAGACCGTTTTGCTAATGGAAATCCCAAAAACGACAGCGATAAATCGGTTTTTGAAAAAGGAAACAGATCACTTCCCGGTGGGAGACATGGAGGCGATATTGCCGGCATGATTCAACATTTAGACTATATAAAAGAATTAGGAGCAACGGCCCTTTGGCCAACACCACTTTGCGAAGACAATGACAAAACCTATTCGTACCATACTTACGGGCAATCTGATGTTTATAAAATAGATCCTCGTTTTGGAACGAATGAAGAATATGTGCAACTTTCATCCGAATTGCATAACCGTGACATGAAACTCATCATGGATTATGTTACGAACCATTGGGGAGCAGAACACTGGATGATGAAAGACTTGCCTACTTATAACTGGTTGCATCAATTTCCGGGTTACGCCCAAACTAATTACAGAATGACAACGCAGTTTGATACCAATGCATCACAAATTGATTCCAAAATGTGTATGGACGGTTGGTTTGTAAAATCAATGCCCGATTTAAACCAGTCCAATTCATTAGTGAATATCTATTTGAAACAAAACGCCATTTGGTGGATTGAATATGCCAATTTGGATGGTTTTCGTGTAGATACTTATTCCTATTGCGACAAAAAAGGAATTGCCGAATGGACTAAGGCTATTACCGATGAATATCCTAATTTTAATATCGTTGGTGAAGTCTGGATGCACGATCAGGCTCAAATGGCATATTGGCAAAAAGACAGTAAAATTGCAGCTATAGAAAATTATAATTCGCATTTGCCATCAGTCATGGATTTTACATTAACCGAAACTTTGGCTAAAGTATTTAATGAAGATAATAATACTTGGAACACCGGAATGGTAAATGTCTATGAGAATTTCACCAATGACTTTTTATACCCGAATATCAATAGCATTATGACTTTTGTTGAAAATCATGATACGAATCGCTTCAATGAAATATATAAAAATGATTTTTCGAAATATAAAATGGCAATGACATTGTTGGCTACCGTTCGTGGAATTCCGCAAATTTATTATGGCTCCGAGATTGGAATGTCTGGTAATAAAGACAAGGATGGAGATGCAGCCATTCGTCAGGATTTTCCAGGAGGTTGGTCTGGAGACAAAAATGATGCCTTTACCAAAGCTGGAAGAACTCCAGAACAGCAAAAATATTTTGAATTTTCGGCCCAATTATTCAATTGGAGAAAAACCAATGATGTTGTGCATTTTGGAAAAATGAAACATTACATCCCAGAAAAGAATGTCTATGTTTATTTCAGATATACCAATTCAAAATCGGTAATGGTAGTCATAAACAACAATAAAGAAACACAAACTTTCCCAACTGGTCGTTTTCAAGAAAGTATTTTAAATTATAAAACGGGAGTCGATGTACTTTCTGGGAAATCTATTGATTTAAAAAGTGATATTACGATTGAAGGAAAATCGGTTCTGATTTTAGAATTGAATTAAAAAGCAAAAAATGAAAAATATTATTTTATTCCTATTAGTTTCAAGTATTTCATTTGCGCAAAATGCAAACAGGAAATTCGAAAGCTATAAATTAGTTCAAAACACATTAGAAATAAAAACTTCTGATGGGCAGTATTTCATTAAACCCTATTCAGACAAAATAATCGAAACCACTTTTCTACCTGTTGGAGAAAATTTGAATTCCAACTCACATGCCGTTGTTTTGACTCCTGCAAAAACGGTCTTTAAAATAAAGCAAAACCAAAACCAATTAGTTTTTTCCTCTAATGGAATTACAGTTTCTATTGTAAAAAGTCCATTTCAAATCACTTATTTGTATAAAAACAAAGAGCTGATTTCCGAAAAAAATGGATATGCAAAAAGAGAAAATGTCGCTATCAGTAAAGAGCAACCCAAAGAAACATTAGAGTTTAATCTAGATGCTTCCGAAGCTCTTTACGGAGCTGGAGCTCGTGCATTAGGCATGAACCGACGCGGAAATCGTTTGGAATTGTACAACCAAGCCGATTATGGATATGGAACGCATTCCAAGAAAATGAATTTCTCTATTCCGCTTGTGCTGTCTTCTAAAATTTATGCAGTTCATTTTGATAATGGAGCCATCGGATATTTAGATTTAGACAGTAAAAAAGACAACACTCTAGTTTATGAAACCATCTCTGGAAGAAAAACCTATCAAGTAATTGCTGGAGATACTTGGACAGATTTAATTTCAAATTATACCATACTTACAGGAAAACAACCACTTGTTCCTCGTTGGGCATTAGGAAATTTTTCAAGCCGTTTTGGATATCACACACAAGACGAAGTAACGAAAACCATAGACAAATACATCAAAGATGAAATTCCTGTAGACGCCATAATCCTTGATTTGTATTGGTTTGGGAAAACCGTTCAAGGGACAATGGGAAACTTAGATTGGGATAAAGATAATTTCTCTGATCCAAAGAAAATGATAACCGATTTGAACAGTAAAGGAGTAAAAACGATTTTAATAACAGAACCATTTATTCTAACAACTTCAAAAAAATGGCAAGAAGCGGTAGACAAAAAAATATTAGCCACAGATAAAGTTGGAAATCCATTTAAATATGATTTCTATTTTGGCAACACCGGATTGGTAGACGTTTTTAAACCCGAAGGAAAAACTTGGTTTTGGAATATCTACAAAAACTTAATCAATCAAGGAATTGGTGGTTGGTGGGGCGATTTAGGAGAGCCAGAAGTTTTCCCTTCAGCAGCTTTTACCACTCAAGGTTCTGCCGATGAAGTGCATAATATTTATGGCCACACTTGGGCAAAAATGATTCGTGATGGGTATGCAACAGATTTCCCAACTGTGCGCCCTTTTATTTTAATGCGAGCTGGATATTCAGGCTCTCAAAATTACGGAATGATTCCTTGGTCCGGAGACGTAAGCCGTTCTTGGGAAGGACTACAATCACAACCCGAAATCGCATTACAAATGGGAATGCAGGGAATGGCGTATATGCACTCCGATTTAGGAGGATTTGCAGGAGACTATTTTGACAATGAATTGTACATCCGTTGGTTACAATACGGAGTTTTCCAACCTGTATATCGTCCACATGCCCAAGAAGATGTAGCTTCCGAACCAGTCTATAAAGATATCGTGACTAAGGCCAAAGCCAAAAAACAAATCGAGTTGCGTTACCAAATGCTGCTTTATAACTACACACTAGCTTTCGAAAACAACAACAAAGGTTTGCCATTGATGCGTCCCCTATTTTTCGAAGAACCTCAAAACGAAAAACTATTAAATTCTTGTGATTCTTATTTGTGGGGAAATGATTTTTTGGTGACCCCAATTACTAAAGCCGCTGTTACAAGTACCTCAATTTATTTTCCAAAAAGCAACAATTGGTTTGATTTTTATACTGACAAAAAACATGAAGCGGGCGCTACTGAAACGGTTTCTGTTTCTGCCGATAACATTCCGGTTTTTGTACGTGGAGGCGCTTTTATACCCATGATAAAAACGATTCAAAACACAAGCAAATATTCATTGGCTAATTTTGATTTGCATTTTTATTATGATGAGAAAGCAACAAATAGTTTTGGTAAAGTATATAATGATGATGGATTGACATCAAATGCTTATGAAAAAGGAGCTTACGAAATAATCAATTTTGCTAACAATACAACTGCTAAATTAATTACTATCAAAGTAAATACCATTGTTGGAAAATCGTTTACCAGTATCGATAAGAAAATTAATTTAGTTGTTCATAATGTAAATAAGCCAATTAAAATTACTGTAAACGGAATGAATGTTGATTTCAAAACCAATACTAACACTTTGGAAATTCCTGTAGCAATTGAAAAAGGAATGGATAAAGAAATTAAAATTCAATTATAAAATGACAAAAAAAATCACAACACTGTCTTTTTTGCTATTATTGATTACTTCAATAGCTTTTGCACAAGCAAAAAAAGAAAGAAATGTAAAATCAAAAACCGAAAAAACGCCCTTTGTTTGGGAAGGCGCCAATTTGTACTTTTTGATGACAGATCGTTTTTATAACGCAGATAAATCAAATGATGTCAATTTCAATAGAAACAAAAAAACCGGTAAACTCCGTGGTTTCGAAGGTGGCGATATCAAAGGAATTATTCAAAAACTAGACGAGGGTTATTTTACAAAACTAGGTGTCAATGTAATTTGGTTTACTCCTATTGTCGAACAAATTCACGATGGAGTAGATGAAGGAACAGGCTTTAGTTATGGATTTCATGGATATTGGGCTAGAGATTGGACAGCTTTAGATCCAAACTTCGGAACCAAGAAAGACTTAGCCGAATTGGTAAAAAAAGCCCATAACAAAGGAATCCGTATTATGCTTGATGGTGTAATTAATCATACTGGTCCAGTTACCGATGTAGATACTGTTTGGCCGGAAGGTTGGGTTAGAACAGAGCCTAAATGTCAATACAGTAATTTTGAAAACACAACCGCTTGTACATTAGTGGCCAATTTACCCGATGTAAAAACGGAAAGCACTACTGCTGTAAGCCTCCCTCCTTTTTTAATCGAAAAATGGAAAGCCGAAGGAAGATACGAAAAGGAAGTGGCTTCATTGGATGCCTTTTTTAAAAGAACAGGCTACCCAAGAACTCCAAAATATTATATCATAAAATGGCTTACAGATTATATTACTGAGTTTGGAATTGATGGTTATAGAGCTGATACCGTAAAACATACCAACGAAGGTGTTTGGGCAGATTTCAAAACACAATGTGATAATTCTTTTTCCGAGTGGAAAAAAAATAATCCAACCAAAGTATTGGACAATAATCCATTTTACACTATTGCGGAAGTCTATAATTACAACATCAGTAGTGGACAACTATTTGATTTTGGCGACCGAAAAGTAAATTATTACGAAAATGGTTTTTCTGCTATGATTAATTTTGAATTTAAAAGCGATGCTCAAAAAGAATATTCTTTTATATTCAAAAAATATTCAGATTTGCTCAATAATCAATTGAAAGGATATTCAGTCCTGAACTATTTGTCTTCGCACGATGATAGTTCTCCTTTTGATCCCAATCGAACAAAAAGCATCGAAAGCGGAACGAAATTATTGCTAACACCAGGTATTTCCCAAATCTATTATGGAGATGAATCGGCACGATCATTAGTCGTCGAAGGAACTCAAGGAGATGCAACATTGCGTTCGTTTATGAATTGGGATGTCATAATAACTAATAAAACAACGCAACAGGTACTTACACATTGGCGAAAATTAGGTCAATTCAGAGCCAATCACCCATCGGTAGGAGCTGGTGTAAATGCAGAGATTTCAACAAAACCTTATGTGTGTTCCAGAACTTTTGCTAAAGGAAACTATACAGATTCAGTTGTAATCGGATTGGATTTGGTTAAAGGGAAAAAAGAAATTCCGGTAGGATCAGCATTTAAAGAAGGTGCAAAACTTAGAGATGCTTATTCCGGTAAATTAGCAACTGTTTTAAATAAAAAAGTTATGATTGACAGTGAGTTTGATATTGTATTATTAGAAATAAAAAAATAATATCGAATAATATTCATCAAAACGCCTTTAGAAATGAAGGCGTTTTTTTATGTTTACATTTTACTAGCGTTATGAAATCACCATGATTCCTAAAGATAAATAGGAATGGCAAAATCATTTTCCATTAAAAAACAAACAACATCTTGATATGAATAAAATTCTCAAAATAGGACATCGCGGAGCCAAAGGATATGAACCCGAAAATACATTGATCTCTTTTCAGAAAGCAATAGAAATGGGGGCAGATGGTATTGAACTGGATGTGCATTTAAGTTCAGATGGTCATTTGGTCGTTATTCATGATGAAACCATAGACAGAACAACTAACGGGAAAGGCATTGTAAACCAACTCTCCTTGCAGGAACTCAAATCGTTTCGCATCAATGATCAATATGAGATTCCAACATTAGAAGAAGTTTTCGATTTGGTTAATAAACGTTGTTTTATCAATGTTGAATTAAAAAATCAAGATACCGCTGAGCAAGTAGTTCAATTGATTGAGCGTTATATCTCAGACAAAAATTGGAATCATACTCATTTTCTAGTGTCAAGTTTTGATTGGAATGCCTTGCAACAAGTTAGACTTTTAAACGACGATATCCGAATTGGAGTTTTAACAGAAACCGATTTGGATTTGGCTATTTCTTTTGCCCGATTTCTAAAAGCCGAAGCCTTGCATCCCGACTTTCAATTATTAACCAATGACTATACTACCAAAATACAAGAGAAAGGGATTCTTGTTTTTCCATGGACAGTAAATAAGAAAGAGGCTATCCAAGAAATGAAATCATTCAAAGTAGATGGAATAATCACAGATTTCCTTGACCGTATTTAAAAAGTTTAGACTCAATAGTCATTAGAAAACGAATGCTTACCTTTGCATTCAAAATTATTTGATGCTTTTATCTTTATAAAACAACAAATAGTAAATCAATAGAACACAGTTTCAATTTCCATACTCAATCATGAATCAAAATTTTGACATACTAATAGTTGGCGGAGGTGCCGCAGGGTTTTTTACAGCTATCAATATTGTAGAGAAAAATCCAAAAACTAAAGTTGCCATTCTAGAAAGAGGATCAGAAGTACTGGGAAAAGTTCGTATTTCTGGTGGAGGACGCTGCAATGTAACCCATGCCTGTTTTGAACCAAACGAATTGGTAAAGTTTTATCCTCGTGGTGAAAAAGAATTACGAGGTCCTTTTCATCAATTTTGTTCTGGAGATACAATAGAATGGTTTGAAAAACATGGAGTCGAACTCAAAATTGAAGAAGATGGACGCATGTTTCCAGTTTCTAATTCTTCCCAAACCATTATCGATTGTTTTGTAAAAACAACTCAAAAGCTTGGGATTAAAGTACTCACTGGTCAAAGCGTTCAGTCGATATTCAAAAAAGATAATTTTTGGAAAGTCGAAACGCAAAACGAAAATTATATTGCAGAAAAATTGGTTCTTGCCACAGGAAGTAATCCTAAAATTTGGGAAATGCTTCAACAACAAGGTCATGCAATAGTAAGTCCAGTTCCTTCATTATTTACATTTAATATAAAAGACCCACGTATCAAAGAATTACCAGGCGTGGCGGCACAAGTTACCGTAAAGGTAAAAGATACCAAATTGACTTCAACAGGTCCATTATTAATCACACATTGGGGAATGAGTGGTCCGGCAATCTTGAAATTATCGGCTTGGGGAGCAAGAACTTTGTTTGATAAAAACTACCAGTTTACCATATTTGTCAATTGGCTCAACGATGTTGATACCGAAGACGCCGAAAAACTTTTAAAAACTTTAAAACAAGAACACGCTAAAAAAGCTGTTTCGAAGAAATCTCCTTTCGAATTTCCAAATCGTTTATGGGAGAGTTTAGTTTTAGCATCGAATATTGAAGCCGAAACCAAATGGGCTGATTTATCCAAAGTACAATTACAAAATTTATCCAATCAATTAACAAATGGTACTTTTCAAGTAAATGGAAAAAGCACCTTTAAAGAAGAATTTGTAACTGCAGGCGGAATCGATTTAAAAGAAATCAACTTCAAAACAATGGAAAGCAAACTCCATGAAAATCTTTATTTTGCTGGAGAAATTGTAAATATTGACGCCATTACAGGTGGATTCAACTTCCAGAATGCCTGGACAAGTGGGTTTATTGTGGCGAATTCAATTTAATTAAAGAATTAATTAACAAAAAATTACATCAATTCTAAGTTTTTCTTAGGGACTATTAGGATACTTTTACTTTCAATAAATACTTACAAATGAACGTAAAATTACTTTTAGTATTATTCTTATTTACATGTCAATTCAGTTTTTCACAAACGAAAAAGTTTCTTACTGGAGTTGTATCTTCGGAGAATTTTTTACTGTATAACGTAGATGTGATCAATAAAACTTCACAAAAAAGCACCACAACAAATGAAAATGGAGAATTTATAATTGCCGTTAAACCTAATGATAGCCTCTTCTTTTATATAAAAGATTTTAATTTAAAAAAACTAAAAGTATCTCAAAAGCTGATAGACCAAAACAATCTGCAAGTTGAAATGCTTAAAAAGGCCGAGCTATTAGAGGAAGTATTAGTTGAAAAAAAACAAAATTTAAAATTAAGTAAAGACAAAAAATACGAGCAAAGTAAACTAGATCAGTATACCACAGAAAAGTTTGATAATAACGAAGGATTTCAAGCTATGAGAGAGGGCACGTTTGTTAACGGATTAAATTTTATTACACTTGGCAAAAAGTTTATAGACTTATTCTCAAAAGAAAAAGAACCTCAAAAAGAAACTACTCCTGAAATTGAATTTGCAGTACTAGCAAAAAACATCTGTGATCAAAAATTTTATCTAGAAACTTTAAAATTAAAACCAGACGAAATTGATCTTTTTCTTCAATTTTGTGATGCAGATCCTAAATCCAAAAAAGTAGTTAAGGATAATAATGTGCTTAGCATGATGGATTTTTTGACCATAAAAAATAGAGAGTTCAAAAAACTGAAACTTTAAAATAATTTATGAACTACAGTGCAAACTGATTGCTGCAAACTATCGACTGCAAATTACCTATTCAACCACCAAATACTGCCATTCAAAATCGTGGCAAAACTCACCCAAAGTAAATAAGGGATAAATAAATACCCTGAAATTTTATTGATTTTGGCAAATTGAATATAGGTTTCATAAATCATCAACCATAGAATAACTATTTCTAAACCAGCTAGCATTGGATTTTTTAGTCCAAAAAACAAATACGACCACAATGCATTTAAAGCAAGTTGAATAGCAAAAAACAATAATGCTTTTTTAACGATTTCTTTTTCAAAATCTATTCTGTCCCAAACCAATCCAGCTGCAAGTCCCATCATGATATAAAGCATACTCCAAACAGGAGCAAAGATCCAGTTAGGAGGATTAAAACTAGGCTTAATCAATGTAGGATACCAAGTTGTAATTGCAGAACGGGTAATAATTCCTGAAAAATAACCCACCGTAAGACAGGTAACAACTATAGATAATATTCGAGTAATCTTATTCATTTCACTTTTTTTAGAGGCCCCAAAAATACTTAAAAATTCTAACGATTAACTAAATAAACCAATAAACGGGTTGGACAAAAAAAGTATCTTTGCAAAAAAATAATACAATCCATGTTTGAAGCCAACGATTTCATTCCATCAAAATACAATCACACAATAGACCAAGGTAGTTTTTCTTGGAGCGCACCCAGTAATATAGCTTTAGTAAAATATTGGGGCAAAAAAGAGAATCAAATTCCCGCGAATCCATCGGTTAGTTTTACTTTGAATAATTGCAAAACGATAACAACTCTGGCTTTCGCCAAAAGACAAAACGACGGTAATTTTTCTTTCGATTTGCTATTTGAAGGAAAACCCAAAGAAGATTTCAAACCAAAAATTCAGAAATTCTTAGAGCGAGTTGCAATATACTTGCCTTTTCTGAAAGACTATCATTTTACGATTGACACTCAAAATACATTTCCACACAGTTCAGGAATTGCATCTTCGGCATCTGGAATGGCAGCTTTGGCGATGAATTTTATGAGTTTAGAAAAAGCTTTAAATCCAGCAATGTCCGAAGATTATTTCTACAACAAAGCTTCTTTTCTGGCACGACTAGGATCAGGAAGCGCCTGCAGAAGTGTAAAAGGCCAAGTGGTAGTTTGGGGCAATCAAGCCAATATAAAAGGAAGTTCGGATTTGTACGGAGTTGAATATCCGTATGCAATCAATGATATTTTCAAAAATTTTCAAGACACAATTTTGTTGGTTGATAAAGGCGAAAAACAAGTTTCGAGCACTTTAGGCCATGATTTAATGCACAACCATCCTTTTGCCGAAAGGCGATTTGCCCAAGCGCATGAAAATTTAGATAAACTAATTCCTGTTTTTGAAAATGGGAATCTTGAAGAATTCATCAAAATTGTAGAAAGTGAAGCTTTGACCTTACATGCTATGATGATGACTTCTATGCCCTATTTTATTCTAATGAAACCCAATACTTTGCAAATCATTAATGCCATTTGGAAATTTAGAAATGAAACAAAAATACCTGTTTGTTTTACCTTAGATGCTGGAGCAAATGTGCATGTTTTGTATCCAAATACTGCTAAAGAAAAAGTGTTACAATTTATTGTATCCGAATTAGTTGACTATTGTCAAAATGGGCAGTATCTTTGCGATGAAATAGGCAATGGTGCTGCAACGGGGTAAAGGATTTTTTTCTATCTTTAACTTTTAATTGCTACGGTCATGGAATTAAATTCAAAAAAACTAGAACTGATTAAAAGGATATTAGAGACCAATGATATTGACCTTCTGGAAAAAATAAAAGCAATTTTTGAAGAGAAAGAAAATGAGATTTGGGAAGAATTAACACCCGAACAGCAAGAAGAAATAAACATAGCAATACAAAATGAAAATCGTGGAGATGTTGTCGATTTTTAAAAACATATTAAATAATTACCAACTACAAATTGATAATTTAAAATAAAAATGAAAGGACCTTTATTTTACTCAAAAATATTACTCTTTGGAGAATACGGAATTATCCGTGACTCAAAAGGTTTATCAATTCCTTATAACTTCTATAATGGTGCTTTAAAGAAAGACGCAAATCCTTCAGAAGAAGCTTTGCAATCCAACGCACATTTAAAACGTTTTGTAACTTATTTAGAGCAATTACAAAAGGAGCAACCTGATTTGGTAACTTTTGATTTAGATACTTTAAGTAATGATGTCCAAACAGGAATGTATTTTGACTCAAGTATTCCTCAAGGATATGGTGTGGGTAGTAGTGGTGCTTTGGTAGCTGCTATTTATGACAAGTATGCAAACAATAAAATTACCGTTTTAGAGAATTTAACACGTGAAAAATTATTGACTCTAAAAGCTATTTTTTCGCAAATGGAAAGTTTCTTCCACGGAAAAAGTTCAGGATTAGACCCTCTAAACAGTTATTTGAGTATTCCAATTTTGATCAACTCCAAAGATAACATTGAAGCTACCGGAATTCCTACCCAAAGTTTTAATGGTAAAGGAGCAGTATTTTTATTAGACTCAGGAATTGTTGGAGAAACGGCTCCTATGGTTAATATTTTTATGGAAAACCTGAAAGACAAAGGGTTTCGTACGATGTTAAAAAACCAATTTGTTAAATACACAGACGCTTGTGTAGAAAATTTCTTGGGCGGCGATATGAAGTCATTATTTGAAAACACCAAAAAACTATCTAAAGTAGTTTTGAATAATTTCAAACCAATGATTCCGGAACAATTTCATAGTATTTGGCAAGCAGGAATAGATTCAAATGATTACTACTTAAAATTATGTGGCTCAGGTGGCGGTGGCTATATCCTAGGATTTACCGAAGATTTAGAACGTGCAAAAGCATCATTGAAAGATTTTAAGTTAGAAGTAGTTTATCAATTTTAATACTAAACCACTTAAAGCATAGCATTTACAAACTCTAAACCTACTCCATGTTAAGCAGGCAGAATAAACTATTTGTATTAAAAATTATCAGTTTATTTTCTGTGGTTAGAGGGTATAATATCCCTATTATAGCTTTAGCTCAATATCTATCAGCCATATTTATACTAGCGCCAGAAAAAAGGGCCCTATCAATAATTCTTGACTTTCAGCTGTTTATTATTGTATTGGCTTCTAGTTTAACGATTGCTTCAGGCTACATAATCAATAGTTTTTACGACAGTAAAAAAGACTTAATCAATCGTCCCAATAAATCGCAATTAGATCGATTGGTAAGCCAAAAAACAAAACTTCAAGTATATTTTAGTCTTAACTTTTTTGTGGCCTTAATCGCGTTTTTTGTTTCTTTTAGGGCTGTTTTATTCTTTTCAGTTTATATTTTTCTTATATGGTTTTATTCACATAAAATCAAGAAGTACACTTTGGTAGGGAATTTAATGGCGGCTTTTTTAGCGGTCCTCCCCTTTTTTGGAATTCTGCTCTATTTTTACTTAAAAATGCCATTGTATGAAATCGAAAACAATAGCGCTAAACTTTCTGTAATTCTTTCCCATGCATCTTTCCTTTTCCTATTAATATTGATTCGGGAAATGATAAAAGATTTAGAAAACTTAAAAGGAGATTTGGCAAATGATTACAAAACCATTCCAATTATTTATGGAGAAGAAATATCTAAAAAAATAATTACAGGATTGACGCTTATGACTATTGTACCCGTCTATTTTTTAATAAATGTTTATGACGTTGGTTATATGGACATTTATTTTTACAGTTGCTTTATTGTTCTCATTTTCTTTTTACTTTATCTCTGGAAATGGAATACAAAGGAGCAATACATATTACTGCATAACGTTTTGAAATTCCTTATTGTTTCAGGTGTATTTTGCATTGTGCTAATCAATCCAAGTGTTTTATGGAATGGTAAAAAAATATTAATGACAATTTAGATTTCTATTTATTAAAAATTTATTTCATAATTTATTCAATTTAAATATTAAATTAAAATCCATTTAACGAACTAGTTAGCTTTTTCTAATTGCTAAAAATCGTTTCTCAATGATATAAATAGTATCTTTGCACAAATTATAGAATATTATGAACAATAAGGAAGGCAATAACAAAAGAAGTAGTTCTAGAACAACAAGCTCTAGACCAAGTTCCAATAAGCCAAAACCTGCGATGCCAAAAAGGGCTCAAGGTCCAAAAAAAGTAAAAACCATTGTTAAAGTTGCCGATACTACTGATAAAGTAGAGAAAAAACCAAACCAAGCACCAAAAAGACCTAAAGCGAAAGATGAAATTCGCTTGAATAAATATATCTCAAACTCAGGAACGTGTTCAAGACGTGATGCTGATATTTACATTCAATCTGGAAATGTAAAAGTAAACGGGATTCCTGTTACAGAAATGGGGTACATGGTAAAACCAGGAGATGTTGTTAATTTTGACGGGGTAGTTTTGACTCCAGAGAAAAAAGTATATATCTTATTAAATAAGCCTAAAAATTTTACTACAGCTCTTGATGAAGGTCAAGAATATCGTAATGTATTAGAGTTGGTAAAAGGTTCTACTAATTCTAAAATTGGACCTATAGGAAGAATGGATAAGAATACAACCGGATTATTGTTGTTTACCAATGATACTGATATGATCCGTAAGTTTACATTACCGAATCAAAAATCATCAAAAATTTACCAAGTATCTTTAGATAAAAATTTAAAATTTGAAGATTTAGAAAAAATAAACAAAGGCCTTGTCCTTGATGGTCACCGTGTTCATGTTGATGATGTAAGTTATATTGATGGTGAAGCTAAAAGCGAAATAGGAATTCGATTAAAATCTGCTAACGTAAAAGTGGTACGTTCTATTTTTGAACATTTTAATTATGATGTTTTAAGAATTGACCGTGTAGCTTTTGCAGGTTTGACCAAAAAGAATTTGCCAAGAGGAAATTGGAGAATCTTAACAGAACAAGAAATTATCAATCTGAAGAACGTATAATATCCTTTCGGAAAAACTCATTAAATCCCTTTTACTTCAAAACGTAAAGGGATTTTTAATTTAATACTATTTAAAAACAAGTAGGAATGACACCAGAAAAATTACAATCAATTGCCTTTAAATGGTTTGATGCATTCAATAATCATAATTTAGAACAGCTATTATCTCTTTATGATGATGATGCCGAACATTTTAGTCCAAAATTAAAAATTAGAAAACCCGAAACTCAAGGATTAGTTAAAGGAAAGCAAGCATTGCGAGATTGGTGGCAAGATGCGTTTGATCGCTTGCCTTCATTGCATTACAAAGTAACCTCCCTTACCGCGAATTCAGATCGTGTTTTTATGGAATATGTACGAACAGTTGATGGTGACGAAGATATGCTTGTGGCTGAAGTTCTCGATATAAAAGAAAATAAAATTATAGCTTCAAGAGTATATCATGGATAACAACTAATCGTACTGTAACAAAACAAAATACAAAGCTTAGCAAAAATAAATCTCATTTCACTATAACGGAATGAGATTTTCTGTTTTATCTGATAAAAACACTTCAGAGCAGTCAGTTCATACACGAATTTATAGGCAACCTATAATGAGACTATTATTTCAGAATTTAGGCTCTATACAAAAGATTCCTGTCTGTTATTCTACATGCTTTTTCTCAAAGACAACATCACAATTATTTTCACTCCTGAAATATATCTTCATAAGAAAACACAAAAAAAGATTTTTTAAACCCAAAATCAAGGCTTTAAAGACATAATGGGGAAATAACTCAGATTACTATCTTTTGATTAACTACAAGTCTTTGTATTGATCTTCATCAAAGCATTAAGATCATTTAGTAATAGGGATAAATAAAAAAACTCCACTTAGCATTTGCTAAATGAAGTTTCTTGTACTCAGAGCGGGACTTGAACCCGCACGAACATTGCTGTTCACTGGATTTTAAGTCCAGCGTGTCTACCAATTTCACCATCCGAGCATTATAGTGGTACCTCCAGGGATCGAACCAGGGACACATGGATTTTCAGTCCATTGCTCTACCATCTGAGCTAAGGTACCTATTACTTACCTTAAAAAAGGAAAGTTTTATAAAAAAATCCTCAACAATTAAATGATGAGGATTTTTCAAAAGAAAGGCGACGACATACTCTCCCACATAACTGCAGTACCATCTGCGCAGGCGGGCTTAACTACTCTGTTCGGGATGGGAAGAGGTGAGCCCCGCCGCAATAACCACCTTAAGGTCGTTTTGCAATGGGTATTCCGACTTTTTCGGAACAACATTACACAATATCTTAACATACTGAGATAAAGAACATAAAAAGCATATTAGAAAGTTCTCTCCCGAGTCCTGAGACTCGGGAAAAGGATGTACATAAGCTTACGGGTTATTAGTACTACTCGACTATGACATTACTGCCTTTACATCTATAGCCTATCAACGTGGTCATCTTCCACGACCCTTAAAAGAAATCTCATCTTGTGGTGGGTTTCGCGCTTATATGCTTTCAGCGCTTATCCCTTCCAAACGTAGCTACTCTGCGGTGCCCCTGGCGGGACAACAGATACACTAGAGGTTTGTCCAATTCGGTCCTCTCGTACTAGAATCAGATCCACTCAAATTTCTAACGCCCACAGTAGATAGAGACCGAACTGTCTCACGACGTTCTGAACCCAGCTCGCGTGCCACTTTAATGGGCGAACAGCCCAACCCTTGGGACCTTCTCCAGCCCCAGGATGTGACGAGCCGACATCGAGGTGCCAAACCCCCCCGTCGATATGAGCTCTTGGGGGAGATCAGCCTGTTATCCCCGGCGTACCTTTTATCCTTTGAGCGATGGCCCTTCCATGCGGAACCACCGGATCACTATGCTCTACTTTCGTACCTGATCGACCTGTATGTCTCTCAGTCAAGCTCCCTTATGCCATTGCACTCTACGCACGGTTACCAAGCGTACTGAGGGAACCTTTAGAAGCCTCCGTTACTCTTTTGGAGGCGACCACCCCAGTCAAACTACCCACCAAGCAATGTCCCCCACAATATGGGGTTAGGCCTCAGATAAACAAAGGGTTGTATTTCAACAATGACTCCACAACGCCTGGCGACGCCACTTCAAAGTCTCCAACCTATCCTACACATCATTTATCCAAGGTCAATACTAAGCTATAGTAAAGGTGCACAGGGTCTTTTCGTCCCACTGCGGGTAAACGGCATCTTCACCGTTACTACAATTTCACCGAGCTCATGGCTGAGACAGTGTCCAGATCGTTACACCATTCGTGCAGGTCGGAACTTACCCGACAAGGAATTTCGCTACCTTAGGACCGTTATAGTTACGGCCGCCGTTTACTGGGGCTTCAATTCAATGCTTCTCCGAAGATAACATCTCCTCTTAACCTTCCAGCACCGGGCAGGTGTCAGGCCCTATACTTCATCTTACGATTTTGCAGAGCCCTGTGTTTTTGATAAACAGTCGCCTGGACCTCTTCACTGCGGCCCCGATTACTCGGGGCGACCCTTCTCCCGAAGTTACGGGTCTATTTTGCCTAATTCCTTAGCCATGAATCTCTCGAGCACCTTAGGATTCTCTCCTCGACTACCTGTGTCGGTTTACGGTACGGGTACTTATTACCTGAAGTTTAGAGGTTTTTCTTGGAAGCCCTTAGGCGCACTATCTCTTTGTCCGAAGACTCCGAGTACTATCGTATTTCCCCAAGCCGCGTGGATTTGCCTGCGCAGCTTATAGGTAGGTACTTCAACGAACTATTCCGTCAGTTCGCGGCGCTTTCATCACTCCGTCACCCCATCACAGTAATAACTAGTACGGGAATATTAACCCGTTGGCCATCGACTGTCCCTTTCGGGTTCGCCTTAGGTCCCGACTAACCCACAGCTGATTAGCATAGCTGTGGAAACCTTAGTCTTTCGGTGTGCGGGTTTCTCGCCCGCATTATCGTTACTTATGCCTACATTTTCTTTTCTAACCAGTCCAGCATACCTTACGATACACCTTCAACCCTGTTAGAATGCTCCCCTACCACTTACAGTAAACTGTAAATCCATAGCTTCGGTAATATGTTTATGCCCGATTATTATCCATGCTCGTCCGCTCGACTAGTGAGCTGTTACGCACTCTTTAAATGAATGGCTGCTTCCAAGCCAACATCCTAGCTGTCTGGGCAGACAAACCTCGTTCTTTCAACTTAACATATATTTGGGGACCTTAGCTGATGGTCTGGGTTCTTTCCCTCTCGGACTTGGACCTTAGCACCCAAGCCCTCACTGCACGGAAACATTATATAGCATTCGGAGTTTGTCAGGAATTGGTAGGCGGTGAAGCCCCCGCATCCAATCAGTAGCTCTACCTCTATATAACTTTACGCCGTGCGCTGCACCTAAATGCATTTCGGGGAGTACGAGCTATTTCCGAGTTTGATTGGCCTTTCACCCCTACCCACAGGTCATCCGAAGACTTTTCAACGTCAACCGGTTCGGTCCTCCACTGTGTGTTACCACAGCTTCAACCTGCCCATGGGTAGATCACACGGTTTCGCGTCTAACACTACTGACTAAAGCGCCCTATTCAGACTCGCTTTCGCTACGGATCCATGGCTTAACCACTTATCCTTGCCAGCAACGTTAACTCGTAGGCTCATTATGCAAAAGGCACGCCGTCACCCAACGAATGGGCTCCGACCGCTTGTAAGCGTATGGTTTCAGGATCTATTTCACTCCGTTATTCACGGTTCTTTTCACCTTTCCCTCACGGTACTGGTTCACTATCGGTCTCTCAGGAGTATTTAGCCTTAGCGGATGGTCCCGCCAAATTCAGACAGGGTTTCACGTGCCCCGCCCTACTCAGGATACCACTATCCTTTACACTCATTACCCATACGGGACTATCACCCTCTTTGGTTCTACTTTCCAGTAGATTCCGGTTCTTTGTGCAAGAAATATCGTGGTCCTACAACCCCAACATTGCCGTAACAACATTGGTTTGGGCTAATCCGCGTTCGCTCGCCACTACTTACGGAATCACTTTTGTTTTCTTCTCCTCCGCCTACTTAGATGTTTCAGTTCAGCGGGTTTGCCCACCTATCGGTGTACTATGTCTTCAACATAGTGGGTTGCCCCATTCGGGTATCTACGGATCGAATCGTGTGTGCCGATCCCCGTAGCTTTTCGCAGCTTATCACGCCCTTCATCGCCTCTGAGAGCCTAGGCATCCCCCATACGCCCTTATTTTGCTTATTGTACCAATCATAAAATCAATTATGACCGTTTTGTTTCGTTTTACTTAAATAAATCAAGTAAAACTGCTTTCTACTTTTTATTATTTCTTATCTCAATATGTCAATGAACTTTATTGGCTTTTAGCCATAAGCTTTCGCTCTTGTGGAGAATAACGGAGTCGAACCGTTGACCTCCTGCGTGCAAGGCAGGCGCTCTAGCCAGCTGAGCTAATCCCCCAATTTTAGTTATGAGTTATTAGTTATGAGTTATGAATCACAGCTCATAAGGTCTCAACCCTAGAATTTCCTTTTATTAAGTATTTTTCAGTTTTTTTTTTAAATCTTAAATCTAAAATCTTCATTCTTAAATCTAAAATCTCAAATTTTGTAGTCCCGGGCAGACTCGAACTGCCGACCCCTACATTATCAGTGTAGTACTCTAACCAGCTGAGCTACGAGACTCTGTTTTTACTTAATTCTTATTCTTTTTTTTTAAATTAACAGCAAGAGTAATAAAACGTCCACATTCGTTCCCAAATAGTCCTTTTCGTCTTCTTTCTCCAGCGTGCTTGCGCTAACACTGAAGCTCTAGAAAGGAGGTGTTCCAGCCGCACCTTCCGGTACGGCTACCTTGTTACGACTTAGCCCTAGTTACCAGTTTTACCCTAGGCAGCTCCTTGCGGTCACCGACTTCAGGCACCCCCAGCTTCCATGGCTTGACGGGCGGTGTGTACAAGGCCCGGGAACGTATTCACCGGATCATGGCTGATATCCGATTACTAGCGATTCCAGCTTCACGGAGTCGAGTTGCAGACTCCGATCCGAACTGTGACCGGTTTTATAGATTCGCTCCCCCTCGCGAGGTGGCTGCTCTCTGTACCGGCCATTGTAGCACGTGTGTAGCCCAAGGCGTAAGGGCCGTGATGATTTGACGTCATCCCCACCTTCCTCACAGTTTGCACTGGCAGTCTCGTTAGAGTTCCCGACATGACTCGCTGGCAACTAACAACAGGGGTTGCGCTCGTTATAGGACTTAACCTGACACCTCACGGCACGAGCTGACGACAACCATGCAGCACCTTGTAAATTGTCTTGCGAAAGATCTGTTTCCAAATCGGTCAATCTACATTTAAGCCTTGGTAAGGTTCCTCGCGTATCATCGAATTAAACCACATGCTCCACCGCTTGTGCGGGCCCCCGTCAATTCCTTTGAGTTTCATTCTTGCGAACGTACTCCCCAGGTGGGATACTTATCACTTTCGCTTAGCCACTGAACTTGCGCCCAACAGCTAGTATCCATCGTTTACGGCGTGGACTACCAGGGTATCTAATCCTGTTCGCTACCCACGCTTTCGTCCATCAGCGTCAATCCATTAGTAGTAACCTGCCTTCGCAATTGGTATTCCATGTAATCTCTAAGCATTTCACCGCTACACTACATATTCTAGTTACTTCCTAATAATTCAAGTCTAGCAGTATCAATGGCCGTTCCACCGTTGAGCGATGGGCTTTCACCACTGACTTACTAAACCGCCTACGGACCCTTTAAACCCAATGATTCCGGATAACGCTTGGATCCTCCGTATTACCGCGGCTGCTGGCACGGAGTTAGCCGATCCTTATTCTTACAGTACCGTCAAGCTCCTACACGTAGGAGTGTTTCTTCCTGTACAAAAGCAGTTTACAATCCATAGGACCGTCATCCTGCACGCGGCATGGCTGGATCAGGCTTGCGCCCATTGTCCAATATTCCTCACTGCTGCCTCCCGTAGGAGTCTGGTCCGTGTCTCAGTACCAGTGTGGGGGATCTCCCTCTCAGGACCCCTACCCATCGTAGCCTTGGTAAGCCGTTACCTTACCAACTAGCTAATGGGACGCATGCTCATCTTTCACCGTTGTGACTTTAATTAAAAATCGATGCCGATCTTTAATACTATGAGGTATTAATCCAAATTTCTCTGGGCTATCCCTCTGTGAAAGGTAGATTGCATACGCGTTACGCACCCGTGCGCCGGTCTCTTGGTCCGAAAACCAATACCCCTCGACTTGCATGTGTTAAGCCTGCCGCTAGCGTTCATCCTGAGCCAGGATCAAACTCTTCATCGTATATTGTTTGAGATTTAAATCTCTTTATTTATTTGACTGAAGGTCTAGTGGTTTTATTCAAATCTTTCGATTCTATTACTCTTATTTCTTTTGTCTCGATTAATCGAGACGGCTGTCAATTCAATATGTCTAGGAACGTATCTTAATTCTTTCTAAGATTCACAACTCAGTGTGAGTCCGTGTTTCGCGCTTTTCGTTGTTTCTCAAAGCGGGTGCAAAACTAGCAATTCTTTTTTTAACCGGCAAGAAAAATTTGAAGTTTTTTTTAGAAATTTTTTATCTCTTTTCTTCTCTTTCTCTATCCAGTCTCTCAAGGAACGTTGCGCATTTTGCGGGGTGCAAAAGTAAACATCATTTTTAATTCTCGCAAGCTTTTTGAAATCTTTTTTGATTTTTTTTTCAAACTTAATTTCTCTTTCCTGCCAGTCTCTCTATGAACGTCTGCGTTGTTGCGGGTGCAAAAGTAGACCTTTTATTCGCTTAAACAATACTTTTTCTAACCTTTTTTTAACTTTATAATAAAGTTTTTTTCAACACTTTGGTTTTGCGCTATTTACATTTCTTCTTTTTTACGTTTCTTTCCGTTTAGCTCTCACTTTGGAGTGGTTTTTGACGTTTTGCACCGTTTTTAGTGGCAGATTGGGGATATCGGCATTCAAATTGCAGACAGATACAACCAATTCAGCTAAGCCAAAACACCTATTTATACAGATTCCCACCTCAAAACAGTCTCTCCTATATATAAGGTATATGTTTTTATATACTCCTATTATTATATATGACACCTTATATATAGAAGAATCTCTCTTATGAAAGACCTATGCCCTAGCCCCGATAGCAGTGGAAATCCTTGTTGGCCGGTGTTCGGACATCAAGATTGGAACGAAGAGCGGGATGAAGCTACTAATTAGCTAAACTAATCGAAACGAATTGCTTTGACTAGTGAAATTACACCATTATATATAGGTAGCAATAATTACAATGAATTGATTCACTCAAAATATAAAAACACATAAGGAATCAACTAAGAAAAGAATTTAAATAAAAAACTCCCAAATCAAGAAGCTTTCAGCAAAAACAACAGAAGTTTCAAGATAACACAGGATAACCTTCATTTTTTTCCACAAAAAAAGCCCAAACTAATGTTTGGGCTTTCTGTGCGGATAATAGGACTCGAACCTACACGCCTTGCGGCACCAGATCCTAAGTCTGGCATGTCTACCAATTTCACCATATCCGCGTAATTGTGGGTGCAAAGATAATCATAACTTCCATATTTCAAAACATTTTTTAAAAAAATATTCATACTATTTTTTGTATTTTTGATTCTTCAAAAAAATAACGACCCTATGGAAGACATAAAATCATACGTTACAACACACAAAGACCATCTTATCAACGAGTTAATAGACCTCTTAAAAATTCCGTCTGTTAGTGCAGACACTGCATATTCTCAAGATGTTCTTGACACAGCCGAGGCTGTTAAGACAAGTTTAGAGAAAGCAGGATGCGATTTTGTCGAAATTTGTGAAACTGCAGGCTACCCTATTGTTTACGGCGAGAAAACAATCGACCCAAAATTACCTACTATTTTAGTTTATGGACATTATGATGTTCAGCCAGCAGATCCATTAGAATTATGGACTTCTCCTCCTTTCGAACCTGTTATTAAGAAAACCGATCTTCATCCAGAAGGCGCTATTTTTGCCAGAGGAGCTTGTGATGACAAAGGTCAAATGTACATGCACGTAAAAGCGTTCGAATATATGATACAAAGCAACACTTTACCTTGCAATGTGAAGTTCATGATTGAAGGAGAGGAAGAAGTTGGTAGTGTTAACCTAAAAACCTTTGTTGAAAACAATACCGAAAAACTAAAAAACGATGTGATCTTGATTTCGGACACAGGAATGATTTCCAATCAACAACCTTCAATCACAACTGGACTTCGCGGTTTAAGTTATGTAGAAGTAGAGGTTACAGGACCTAATCGTGACTTACACTCAGGTTTATATGGTGGTGCAGTTGCTAACCCTATTAATGTATTGGCAAAAATGATTGCCTCATTACATGACGAAAACAATCATATTACCATTCCTGGTTTTTATGACAACGTAGAGGAACTATCTCTGGAAGAAAGAGCAGAAATGGCCAAAGCTCCTTTTAATCTCGACAACTACAAGAAAGCTTTAGATCTAAACGACATTTATGGCGAAAAAGGATATGTAACCAATGAACGTAACTCAATTAGACCAACATTGGATGTCAACGGAATTTGGGGTGGTTATACAGGAGAAGGTGCAAAAACCGTTATTGCGAGCAAGGCTTTTACCAAAATCTCAATGCGTTTAGTCCCTAATCAAGATTGGGAAGTCATAACTGATTTGTTCACCAAACATTTTACCAATATAGCTCCATCTGGAGTTACTGTAAAAGTTACACCTCATCATGGTGGTCAAGGTTATGTTACACCAATAGACAGCATTGGTTACAAAGCAGCCAACATGGCGTATACTGAAACCTTTGGTGTTCCAGCTATTCCTGTACGTTCAGGAGGAAGTATTCCTATTGTAGCTTTGTTTGAAAAAGAACTAAAAAGCAAAACGATATTGATGGGCTTTGGTCTAGACAGCGATGCTATTCATTCTCCAAACGAACATTTCGGGATTTTTAATTACCTAAAAGGAATTGAAACCATTCCTTTATTTTACAAATATTTTGTAGAATTGAGCAAATAAGATTCTATTCCAAACAACTAAATCCGTTCCAAGTGAGCGGATTTTTTTTGGCCTTGTTCAAAATAAAATCATCTTAATTAGGAGCTGTTTCCAGCTATCCGTTGTAATCTTATAAGCCGAACACCAGCTCATAAGGATTTCCACTCCTATCAGGGCTAGGGTATTTAGTTTTCATAAGACATTAATTTTTTAGAACTATATAAAACTGCAAGAACATATTGTACAAATAAAATACCAATCACCTATTCAAGTTGAACCTTCAAAGTAACATCAAGAAACAACAAATCCGCCTTATTGGGCGGACTGTGTCTAAAAAAAAATCTAAAAAAAAACTAAAAAAAACGTTAACTAAATACTTTATCAGGATTGTATCCTATATAAGGCATTGCTTGTTCATTAAAAACAACACCATACTCTTCTAACTCTTTCAAAATTGGCAGATACACTTCCTTACGTATAGGAAGCTGTACTCCTGGAGTTGTAATTTTACCGTTCAAGATTAACAAAGTTGCCATTGCAACTGGTAATCCTACTGTTTTTGCCATAGCGGTATAGGTTTGATCTTCACCAATACATACCATTTTTGAATCTATTTGTCTTTCTTCTCCTCCGTGTTTATACCCAAACTTGTGATACATAACAATCATATCTTTATCTTCTGGCTCTAAAGCCCAACTTTCGCTAAGTATTTTTTCAAGAATTTGTGCAGGAGTAGCATCTTTCAATCCCACTTTTTTATTACGATTGAATAAATCCAATTCTAAAAGCTTATCCCACATGATATCATCCTGGTCAATTTTTAGAATCAAACGCATTTTAATTTCAACTGAATCAGTTGGATGGTATGGGAGGAAGGAATTCACAAATTGTCTGTAGCTCATGTTTTCAGAATTTTCCATGATATAACTATCATCCGTCATACCCAATTGCACAAACATATTCCATGCTTTAGAGAATCCTACTCTTCGGATTGTTCCTCTATATAAGGTAAGAACATTATCCAAACCATAAACACTTCTATATTTTAAAGAGTCTCTGTTAGAATATGCTTCAAACTTACCGTAACCTTCTACTTCCAAAAATTCTGTTCTACGAAACAAATTCACATACGGGATGTATTTATAAGTTCCTTCTTGTATAAACTTTGCAGCTCCACCTTGACCAGCAAGAACTACATTCCTTGGCGCCCAGGTGAACTTATAATTCCATAAATTATTATCCGATTCTGGCGCTACTAAACCTCCGCAAAAAGATTCAAACAATAGCATTTCACCTCCTTTTTCTCGAATTTCATCAATCACTTTCATAGCACTCATGTGATCAATCCCTGGATCGAGTCCAATTTCATTCATGAAAATTAGATTATTCTCTTTGGCTAACTTATCCAATTCTTGCATTGCATCACTAATATAAGATGCCGTTACCAGATGCTTTTTATATACAATACAATCTTTAGCTACCTCTATATGAAGATGTGCAGGCAACATTGAAATAACAATGTCAGCTTTTTCAATTGCACTTTTTCTTTGATTCTCATCAAATATATCTAAAGCAATAGGAGTTGCATTAGGATGATTATTGGTCTTTTTTTCAGCCAAAGCCAAAGATAAATCACCAATAACAAGATGCAAATCTTCTGATACCGATTTGTTCAAAAGGTATTGTATTAAAGAAGAAGCAGATCTTCCTGCCCCAATAATTAGAATAGTTCTCATAATTCAATAAATATAACACAAATATATAATATTGTTGAATTTACAACAAATGGTTTGTAAAAATAAATCAAGCAATGTTAAAAAAACTTCTTTCTAAATAGCAAAGGCGATATTTTATCAATTTCGCTAAAATTTAAGAAGTGTATTACAAAATACTTCTAGATTAAAAATAAAGAAATACTTTTGTTCAAAATTAATAAAGACAATGGAAAAGAAAATAATCTCAACTGGGGCCCTATTGGGTATGATTGCAATAATTTTAGGAGCTTTTGGTGCACATGCACTAAAAAACGTACTCTCCTTAGAACAACTTTCTACTTTTGAGACAGGTGTACGATATCAAATGTACCATGCATTATTTTTATTATTTATTGGCACAACAAATATCATTAATCAGAAAACAAAAAAAAATATTTATAATTTAACTTTAATTGGAACCATACTCTTTTCTGGTTCTATTTACTTATTGGCAACAAACAATCTTACTACAATAGATTTTAAAATTTTTGGGTTTGTAACCCCTATTGGAGGCATATTACTTATTTCAGCTTGGCTTAAGTTATTCTTCGATATTTTAATCCCGATGAAAAAGAAAACTAAAATATAATATGGTTCTAAAAAAAATTATACTTTTGCAGTAAAATAAACAACACTCACAAAAATTAATTTTTTATGGACAACTACGCCTTATCTGCGAAATCGATTTCGTTAAATGAACTGGGAATTGAGAATGCTAAAATTCAGTATCAACTAACACCTAACGAGTTACATGATATTACAATCCAATCTGGGCAGGGAGTAGAAAATTCTTCTGGAGCTTTGGCTATAAATACAGGTGAGTTTACTGGACGATCTCCTCAGGATAGATTTATTGTCAAAGATAGTATTACTGAAGACAAAGTATGGTGGGGAAAAGTGAATATTCCGTTTGAACCTGCTGCTTTTGATGCTCTTTATAAAAAAGTAACGGCCTATTTATCAAACAAAGAAGTTTTTGTTAGAGACTCTTATGTTTGTGCCGACCCAAATTACAGATTGAATGTAAGAGTAGTTACAGAAACTGCTTGGTCTAATTTGTTTTGTTACAATATGTTCTTGAGACCAGAAACAGAAGAATTGAAAGGTTTCACTCCTGAATGGACTGTAATTTGCGCTCCTGGTTTTCATGCAGATCCATCAGTAGATGGAACTCGTCAAAGTAATTTTGCTATTCTAGATTTTACAAAAAAAATCGCCTTAATAGGTGGTACTGGTTATACTGGAGAAATGAAAAAAGGAATTTTCTCTGCTTTGAATTTTGTTTTACCAGTTTTCAAAAACACTTTACCAATGCACTGTAGTGCAAATGTTGGAGAAGAAGGTGATACTGCTATCTTCTTTGGTTTATCCGGAACAGGAAAAACAACTTTATCTGCTGATCCAGAAAGAAAACTAATTGGTGATGATGAACATGGATGGACTAACGAGAATACTGTTTTCAATTTTGAAGGTGGTTGTTATGCCAAAGTAATTAATCTAACAGAGGAGAATGAACCAGACATTTTTAGAGCGATCAAAAAAGGAGCTATTCTAGAAAATGTAGTTTTCAAAGCTGGAACAAATGAAGTTGATTTTCATGATGTTTCTATTACTCAAAACACAAGGGTAAGTTATCCTATTGACCATATTGATAATATTCAGCCTGGTTCTATTGGTAAAAATCCAAAAAATATATTTTTCTTAACAGCCGATGCTTATGGTATTTTGCCTCCTATCTCAAAATTGACACCAGGTCAGGCAGCTTACCACTTTATTTCTGGTTATACCGCTAAAGTTGCAGGAACAGAAGCTGGTGTTACAGAACCTCAACCTAATTTCTCAGCTTGTTTTGGTGCTCCATTTATGCCATTACATCCAACTAAATATGCTGAAATGCTTAGCAAAAAAATGAAAGATGCTAATGTAAAAGTTTGGCTTATTAATACAGGTTGGACAGGAGGTCCTTACGGTACAGGAAGCCGAATGAAATTAAAATTCACTCGTGCTATGATTACTGCTGCATTAAAAGGAGAATTAGATAATGTTGAGTATGTAGATCATAAATCATTTGGTATTGCAATTCCGCAATCATGTCCAAATGTTCCTAGTGAAATCTTAAATCCAAGAAATACTTGGGAAGACCAAAATTTATACGATACAAAAGCTGTTGAATTAGCTCAGAAATTTAAAGCTAATTTTGCGAAATTTGAAGAATTTGCCAATGCCGAAATAATGGCTGGCGCACCGATTGCTTAAGTTACTATTAATTCAAAACCAAAAGAGCTGTTCCTAATCGAACAGCTCTTTTTTGTTTATACGAACATATCTAAATTCATTTTACAACACCTAACCAAAAACAAATCAACATTTTATACCAATATTAATTTTTTGGCGTTAAATTTGCATCATCAATTCCGAGATAATTATCGGGACAAAAATCAATCAATCAATCAATCAATCAATCAATCAATCAATCAATCATGTTAAAACAATTCTTTATCCTCTGCTCAGGGGCAGACAAACAGCTCCTAGAAGGTTGTTCAGATGGCGAACAAACCAAATTTGTTGGTATTGGTGCCACAGTTTTTTTTACAGCAGTTATGGCTTTTATTGCCAGTGCTTATGCCCTTTTCACTGTTTTTGACAGTGTTTACCCTGCTCTGCTTTTTGGACTTGTTTGGAGTTTACTTATTTTTAATCTTGACCGTTTTATTGTTTCTACCATTCGAAAAAGAGATCGCTTTAGTAGTGAAATAATGCAGGCTACTCCTCGAATTCTCTTAGCTATTATCATTGCAATCGTAATTTCAAAACCTTTGGAGATTAAAATTTTTGAAAAAGAAATTAATACCGTTTTATTGAAAGAAAAAAATGCCATGGCTTTAAATAACAAAAAAGAAGTGGCAAATTATTTCAAATCGGATTTAGACAAAAATAAAGCCGAAATTACGAGTCTTAAAGCAGAAATTGCCAATAAAGAAAAAGAAGTCAACACTCTTTATGAAACCTACATTAAAGAAGCCGAAGGAACTGCTGGAACAAAGAAGATGGGTAAAGGTCCTGTCTTTAAAGAAAAAATAGCCAAACACAATCTAGCTTCAAAAGAACTGGATACCATCCGAAAAAACAATTTAGCCAAAATTGCTGCATTAGAAAAAGCTTCTAAAACATTGCAAACCGATCTGGACAAAAAAGTTGTCGCAACCCAACCTGTCATTGATGGTTTTGATGGCTTAATGGCGAGAATCAATGCCTTAAACAAATTGCCTTGGCTTCCGTCCTTTTTTATAATGCTACTTTTCTTAGCAATTGAAACTTCACCAATTATTGCCAAATTATTATCTCCTAAAGGTGAATATGATTTTAAATTAGAAGACATAGAAACAGCCTTAAAAGCGACAATTGAACAAGATAAATACCAACGTACCCTATTAATCAAAGCTAGTGCAATGATGCATGATAAAATCTATGCCGATATTGTTGAAGATAAAAACTTATACAATTTGCAAAGAAAAAATACAATTGAATTATTAGAGCAACAATCTCATAATTTTGTAAAAAAACAAATGAGAACATTATAAAAATTAGCGTAAAATAAGGAGTAAGAAAACAACAATGGCTTAGCCCTTTCCATATCTTAATTTACAGTAGTATTTTATCAAGCTAAAAAATTCACCCACATAAATTTATTTTTATAAAAACTTAATTTACTGATATTTAAGCTATTTTTTTATTAATTTTAATCAATTAACTTTAAAAAAATAACCTATGGATTTTTTTTATTTTCTTTTAATAGGTGCCATATCAGGATGGCTAGGCGGACAACTCTGGAAAGGTAGTGGTTTTGGTTTATTAGGCAATATAATTGTAGGTATACTGGGAGGTATTTTTGGAGGTTGGCTTGCTGGTAACTTAGGAATTGGCGGTGGCGGGTTGCTATGGCAAATTATAATTGCAGCTGTTGGCGCTTGGATTTTACTCTTCATAATTAGCTTATTAAAAAAATAATGCCTTGGAAATAAGATGAAAAAGGGATTTCATTTTATTTCCAAGACATTATTCCTCTAATACAAGATATATTTTTTGAAGAACAACATTTTATGTTATTATGAATGTGTCTCCGAATTTCAAAAAAACAAAAATCATACTATTGACACACTATCTTTTATGATATATAAAGTTTTTTTCTTTTTATAATAATCCATTTATCATTTATTTTTTCAATAATAACTATAAGCCCTACATGGCTTTTCTTCCTGTCTGATAAATGCACTACAAAATATCCTGAATTATCAGAAATTCTAAAATTTGAAATTCTTACTTCACCAGCATATTTAAATTTTGAAGAATTTATGCTATCAAACGTGATGTAATACTTTCCTATTTTTCTTGGAAATTTAGAATCAAAAGTAAAATCTAAATACTTATTATTAATGAGCTCTTTAAATTTATTGTCTAATTTTTCATCCTTTAAGAAATTTATAATTATACCTTCAATATCTTTATCTTTATCTACTCTTTTATCTAGATAAATTGATAATTGAGAGTATGAATTCATCCTAATTGGTTTAGCACGAGGGTCTGGTGCTATTGGCCTAAATGTCCCAAATTTGTAAGCAAATGTATCAACTATACCCAAAAAATTATCTACAATAATTTTTTGAGGAAAATTATCTTCTTTGTTTTTACATCCACTAAAAATATTAAAAGCAATAATTAATAATATGAAAGTTCTAATCTTTAAAATTCCAACCATTTTCCTTATATAATTCATAAGCATTATTTTTAAGTAAATAATCTCCAAAAGCGTATTTTTCAAAAGAATCACCATATTCAGCTGGAAAATCTGGCAAATTATTTTTTACTCTACTGCTATGTATAAATTCATGAAGTATCGTTACCATTACAGCAAAGGAAGTAGCTTGCAAACTATCATCTTGTTTAACCATTTCTAATCCATTAACCCAACTAGAATTTACTGTAATAAAATTTCCTGTATTTGGTGTCCAACCAAAAAGTTTCCTCTTTCTTTTTTCATAAACCCAACTTTGAAGTTCAATTCCTTTTCCGTACTCCAACTGCTCTAAAACTTCCATACTTGAATATCCAGAATAATATGAAATGTAGTATAACAGATCATTATTATTTTTTACGTAATCATGTATTTGTTTTAGAATTTTTGTTAATCTAGGATATTTTTTTTCATATCCTTCTCCTTTTGGAAACTTTATATTAGGTTTATTTCCTGATCTAGCATCTAGCATTTTACCCAATGTACCTTTTCTTTCCCATATATTATTTTTTAAAAAATCCTCTTTATCAAAAGCGTTTCTTTTTTTTGCTTTTCCTGATTCTAACCTTCTAAACATAATAAATTTGTTTTAAATTAATTCATTTAAAGAAAATACATAGCATATTGTAATAATAAATATACTACAAAATAATTTGCTGAAAAATATATCTATAAGCTTATTTTAAAATAAAGGTTACTTACAAACCAATAATCTACAAATTATGAATAAATAAGTTTAAAACTGTTCAATAAGAACTTAAACTTCACTAAAAGCAAAAAAACTCCCCAATTTCTTGAGAAGTTTTATCGGTAATAAAGCAATAGTATATTAAGCTTCTTTTTTTTATTTTGCCGGAAATGCTTTTCAGCATTTCCAAACAAAATTCTATGGTAACAATTCTATTTCAACCAACGATCTAGTGTTGCCATAATTTTTTCCTGATCTTCCTTTGGGAAATTTTTTACCCTTGTAGAATGGCTACCTCCTGGAAGAACCATTTTTAAAGCATCTAACTTAGGACTAGGAGTTGGTGCACATGAGAACCATGTATCATATCCTCCATAAATATAAAGTATCTTATTGCCCTTCGTTTCTACATATTTACGCACTTTTTTTATGTACTCAGGATTATAAGTATTATCAACCCCTTTAGGAGCAAATCTTAAATTTGATGTACTTTTTACCGTTTTCAATAAATCTTTTACCGGTTCAAAATCAAAACCATAATACCCCAGTTCTGTCATATGTTGGTAAAAAGATGGCAATAAATCAAAATATTGCTTATCATTATAATAACTAATTCCTACTACTTTATTCAAATAATCAAACAACTCTTTAGGACTAGCTCCATCAGCTGGTATGTCTTCACATTTTGCTCCCCATTGCCAAAATGAAAATGGAAACTCAAGTGTAGCATATTCTAGTGCTTCATCAATAGATACCTCTGTAAAAGTCATTTTTTCTTTTTCACCATATGCTACAATTTCTTTCAAAAGGGCTTCTCTGTTTTGCAATAAAGCTCTCTGGAAATGAGTAACTTTTGCTCTACATTCTGGAGTTCCAACAATTTTTACGTGCTCAACAGTTCTAGGATCTTCTTGTGTACTAATTAAAGGTGCAACATAAGGCATTGCTACATCTACATCATTTGGATATTTAGATTTATAAATTAAAGATGTCTCTCCTCCTTTACTAATTCCAGTAGATATCCACTTCCCTTTGTATAACTCTTTTAATTTTGTTGTGATGTTGTGATAATCTTCTATCGCTTGGTCATTCGTCAAGTATTCCCATGGCACTGGATTAGGTCTAGATTTACCATAAAATCTATACTCAACAGCTACTTGATTTGCTTTTAACAATTTACTCACTTCGCTCTTAATATTCCCTGCATTGTAACCATGCGTTTCAATTACCATTGGACTATTAAAATCATGGTGTGATAGATAAATATAATGTTTAAAAGTACCTTTTTCAGGATGTTTGTGATCCAAAGGCTCGTTTAAAATTAACTGATACGATTCTGTATAACCCTCTAGATTTTTTATTTCAGAAATTTCCGCTCCAGGAAACAGTTCAACTAATTTTTTCTTTAAATCCGTTTGAACAGCAGTTTCAGTTTGTGCGAAACTAGAATAAGTGCTGAAAACGAATAATAGTAATAGTAAGACATTTTTAATCTTCTTCATTGTGTCAAAATTTTGGTTAGTATAGTGTTCGATTGTAATTTATACAGAGAAAATTCATCTCTGTAATTTTTGAAAATAATTCAAAGCAAAAATTGCTTGAACTCATAATTTTTATTTTAAAATCAAATCATTGCTTTATTAATTTCCGGGTGAATACCGAATTTCCTGATGATTCAATTTTAAGAATGTACACTCCATTTTCCTTATCAGTCAAGTCAATTATTTTTGTGGCAGTATCTGATCCTGATATCGTTTTATGCATAATTACTTGCCCTAATACATTGTATACATTTATTTTATAATCTCCGCTTGAAGTTGGAATATCTACTTTATACACCCCTTTAGAGACATAGTTGTATACAACTATACCACTTGAATTAATTTTATTTTGCTCAACTTGTAATGACGGTTCGGCCAACCATCTATTTAATGTACTGGTAATCATATTTTGATCTTGGGTAGAAAAACTAGCAATCCTTGTGCTATGACTTCCTCCTGGCAAAACCATCATTTTATAATCTAATTTGGGGTCTGGAGTAACAAAACATGCACCCCATGGATCATTTTCTCCATATATATACATTATCTTCTCTCCTTTTGTCTCTAAATATTTCCTAACTTCTTTAATATAATCAGGATTGTAAGCTGGAGTATTTTTTGGAGCAAATCGCATGTTAGTAGGCGATTTTACTATGGTTAATAAATCTTGAACAGGAGTTAAATTAAAGCCATAATATCCCAACTCAACCATATGTTGATAAAACGAAGGTAAGTATTCGTCATATTTCCCATCTCCATAAAAATCTACACCTACTACTTGATTCAAATAATCAAATAAGGTTGCGGCAGAAGCGTTACTACTTGGGATTGAAGCACAGTTCCCATACCACTGCCAGAAAGAAAAAGGAAATTCTAATGTTGCATACTCTAATGCTTCTTCCATAGAAACCTCCGTATAGCTTACTCCATAGTTTGTTGCATATTTAGCAAATTCAGCCAGAACAGCTGTTTTATTGGTCAATACACTTCTCTGAAAAGCAACAATTTTTGATCTACAATCTGGAGTTCCATTACTATTTATACGATCAGTTGTTCTTGGATCTTCTTGTGTATTTATGATAGGTGCTACATAGGGTACAGAAATATTTACATCATTTGGATATTTTGCTTTATAAATTAAAGCCGATTCCCCTCCTTTACTTATTCCTGTAGAAATCCATTTCCCTTTATACAATTCCTTTAGCTTTACCGTAATATTATGATAATCTGCAACGGCTTGATCACTGGTTAAATACTGCCATGGAATTGGGTTAGGTCTTGAATTTCCGTAAAAACGATATTCTACCGCCACTTGATTAGCGTTAAGCAATTTACTCACTTCACTTTTTATATTTCCTGTATTATATCCGTGAGTTTCAATTACCATTGGTTTATTAAAATCTATATGAGACAAATAAACATAATGCTTAAAGGTTCCATATTCTGGATGATTATGATCTAAAGGTTCGTCTAAAATTAACCTATAAGATTCTTTATAACCTGTTAAATTACTGATTTCTGCAATGTTTGCATTGGGAAATAATTCTATCAATTTTGCTTTTAAAACCGATTGAGAAAAACTCGAATAGGAATATAAAAACAAAGTAAATAAAACTAAAAGACAGTATCTCTTTTTCATCATTTAATGCAGGTTAAATTATTTTTTAAAATTACAATCAGCTCTTTTTAAAAAACAATACTATATTACCCCTAAACTGTCGTATTTTATCGACTTTTGCGTAAAAATACGGATAGAAAAAAAAAATAGTTTATTTTTATAAAAATCTATTCCAAAAATGAAAACTATTCAACTTATTCCCGATTCGTTTATAGAAAACAATTGTAATTTCAAACAACTTATCGAAAGCCTAAAAGTGGGTTTTGCAACGCCATCCATACAAGTACCGATGCGTCATCACCACGATTATCCTAATCCTCCAGAAGACAAAGAGTCTACATTATTATTAATGCCTGCTTTTAATCCAGGCGTAGATGCTGGTGTAAAAATTGTAACAGTAAGTCCTAACAATGGTAACTACAATCTTCCAGCCATTCAAGGAACCTACATTTATTTGGATGCCCATAAGGGAAATATCAAAGCTATTTTGGACGCAAAATCATTAACCACAAAACGTACTGCTTCAACCTCAGCATTAGCCAGCAGTTTTCTCTCTAGAGAAGATTCCTCATCTTTATTAATGATAGGAACTGGTGCTTTGGCAAAAAACTTAATACATGCCCATACTAGTGTTAGGCCTATTACAAAAGTGTATGTTTGGGGAAGAACCATAGAAAAAGCACAAGCCGTTTGCGATTCTCTCGCTAACGAACCATATACCTGCACAGCTATTAGCTCTATAGAAGAAAAAATCTCCGAGGTAGATATTATCTCCTGTGCTACTTTATCGCCTACCCCATTGGTTTTTGGAAAATGGCTAAAAGAGGGACAACATCTTGACTTAGTTGGTGCCTATAAAAAAGACATGAGAGAGGCAGATGATGATGCTATTATTAAATCATCTGTGTTTTTAGATACTTACCAAGGTGGCTTAAAAGAGAGTGGTGATATTGTAATCCCTTTAAATAATGGTACTTTAAAGGCAGAGGATATCAAAGCTGATCTATTCGAATTATGCAATAGTGCCAAAAAAGGAAGAACTTCTGAAAATGAAATTACTTATTTTAAATCAGTAGGTCATGCATTAGAAGACCTGGTTGCTGCCTCTTATTTTTATAATGAATTTATTTCCAACAAATAATATAATCATGTCAAGTACTTATCAAAACATTCTATCAAAAACAAGTTATATAGTCCCAACACATTGGACACAAATTAAAACTATAGATATGCACACTGGCGGAGAGCCATTGCGTGTTATCGTTTCTGGGTTTCCTGAACTAAAAGGAAAATCGGTATTGGAATATCGCAGAGACATCAAAGAAAATTACGATTATTTACGCACCGCACTTATGTTTGAACCTCGTGGTCATGCAGATATGTATGGTTGTGTTTTGCTTCCTCCAAATGATGATACAGCCGATTTTGGTATCCTATTTATGCACAATGAAGGATACAGTACTATGTGCGGACATGCAATTATTGCGATCAGTACATTAGCGGCAAACATGAATTGGATTGATGTTAAAGAAGGTGAAAATAAACTAGAAATTGATGCTCCTTGTGGTCGAATAACTTCTTATGTCTCTATAAAATCAGGTGAAGTGACCGGTGTTCGTTTTCATTGTGTACCAAGTTTTGTAGTTGGTTTGGATCGTGAGGTAGAAGTACCGGGACTTGGTAAAATTATTTATGATTTATCATACGGAGGAGCATTCTACGCTTATGTAGATTTAAGAAAAAATAATCTTTTGAAATTTGGATTAACCGATTCTGATTATCGTACCATCATTCAAACTGGTATGGATATAAAACATGCGGTTATGGAACAGGATAAAGAAATATTGCATCCGTTTGAAAATGATTTGAGTTTTCTGTACGGTACTATATTTATAGATAGTGCTCAAGAAAAAGAAAACCATACTAGAAATGTATGCGTTTTTGCTGAAGGTGAAGTAGACCGTTCTCCAACTGGGTCTGGCGTTTCTGGTAGAATAGCGATCGAAAGATCACGAAACGCTATAGATTTCAATAGTAAATTAGCTATAGAAAGTATCACGGGAAGCGTTTTTAATTGCTCTTTATTTGCAGAAAAAGACTTTGGCCCTTTTAAAGCAGTAATTCCTCAAGTAGAAGGAACAGCTCATATAACAGGAATGAATACTTTTATCATTGATCCAAATGACCCAATGAAAAACGGATTTATTCTGAGATAAACATAAAATCGCCATTATTTAGTAATCACAAAGTATCATCGAATTCAGAAAAAATAGATGAAATAAAGATTACTGAATAATGGCGATACTCTATTTACCGGTTTTTATCGCTCAAGTCTAATATAAAAGCATTCTTTCCTTATGAAACAGATCACAACAATTTCACTTTTATTAGCGCTTTTTGCCAACACTATTATTGCTCAAAATACATTTCCAAACTTAGAAGCCAGTAAAAACAGCCTAAACTACAAAGGAAACCCAACAAGTGCAACCGACAGAAAATCTTTGGCTTTTTCAGATAAAGGAGCTTGGTTTGGATTTGGCTTTTTAGAGCCATCCGAAACCCAAAGTGGTTTTTCGGGGCCTTATTTATTAACTGAACAAAATGGTGTTTGGATAAGTCCTTCGTTTCTTTCACTACATCTTAACGATAAAAATAAACAGGAACAAGTTAACTGGAAAACAGCTTTAGTAGCCCAAAATAGCTACAACAGCCATTTAGAACAGGAATTTAAGAATGATAAATTAGATGTAAAACAACTGTTAGTATTTTCCTCTGGACATTCAGCAATCCAAAAAACGAGTATTACGAATCGATCAAAAGAGACAATAACATTATATCCTTCATTTGATTCAAAACTATTTTTAGATAATGTAAAACTTTCCAGTGAAGGTCAAATATTAAAAATTGTTTCCTCAAAAAGCAAGGCTATTGGGTATACTCAGTTTTTGAATACTAAAGCCACAATTGAAATCACGAAAAATGGATACAGTGCCCAAATTGAAAAGCTAACTCTAAAACCGAATGAAACTGCAGCAATACTGGTTTCTCAAACTTTCATTTTTCCAGAATACTCTTGGCAAAAAGAACAGCAAAATTTATCAAAAGAAAATTTCAATACCGTTCTTAACACTGTTCAAAAAGAAAAAGAAAATCAGTTAACTCAATTAATAGCTCATAAAAAAGCCGTCTATAAAGATCCTGTTTATTCAAATCTTATTGCTAAAACAGTGCTCACGCTACAAACCAATTCCAGGATTGCCGCTGAAGGATTGAAACATGAAGGTATTTTCCCTAGTTACAACTACGAATGGTTTAATGGTTTTTGGGCATGGGACAGCTGGAAACATGCTGTTGCCGCAGTAAATTACAATCCCGAATTGGCCAAAAACCAAATGCGTGCCTTATTTGATTACCAGAAACCAAATGGATTCATTCCTGATTGTGTTTATAGAGACACATTAATTGAGCCTAATAATTACAGAAACACAAAGTCTCCTCTTGCGGCTTGGGCTATCTGGAAAATTTATGAAAAAACGAAAGACTCCAATTTCTTGAAAGAGTTTTATCCAAAACTAAAATCCTATCACAACTGGTGGTATAAAGAACGAGATCATGATCAAGACGGATTATGCGAATTTGGTTCTACAGATGGTACTTTGATCGCTGGAAAATGGGAAAGCGGTATGGATAATGCCGTTCGTTTTGACAACAGTCAGATCTTAAAAAATGCAGATAAAGCTTTTTCTATAGACCAGGAAAGTGTTGACTTAAATTCTTATTTATATGCCGAAAAAGGTTATTTAAAACAAATGGCACAAGTTTTGAAACTAGATGAAGAATCTAAAAAATGGCAAAACGAAAGTGTAGCATTAAAAACAAAAATTCAAAATCAATTTTGGGATGCCTCAACAGGCTGGTTTTATGACACTTCTATTGATGGAAAATCTTTTGTAAAAGAAATGGGATGTGAAGGATACTTACCGCTTTGGGCAGAAGTAGCAACTACTGAACAAGCAAAAGTAATAAAAGATAATATGCTTAATCCTGCCACTTTTAATACTTTGATTCCATTACCAACATTGGCAGCCAATCACCCGAAGTTCAAACCTGAAGGAGGTTATTGGAGAGGTCCGATTTGGCTAGACCAAAGCTATTTTGCCATAAACGGATTAGAGAAATATGGTTATACTAACGAAGCAAATCAATTGGCACATAAACTCATTCACAATGCCGAAGGAGTTTTGGAAAAAGGAGGTGCTATTCGAGAAAATTACCAACCTATCACAGGTAAAGGTTTAGAATCCTATAACTTTGGTTGGTCAGCAGCTCATTATTTGATGCTTCTTTTGAAAAATTAAATTGCAAACTCTTATTCTAAGCTTGCTAACTAAGAAAGTTTTTTTATTCTGTTAAATAAATGTATTTTAACCTTTTAAAAATAATCAAATAGCCCGAATGTGATTTAAATTGAAACCATTTATTCAACAAACTGAACATGAACAAGCCAATTCCCTCCATTGCCAAACTTCTATTCGTACTTTTACTAACCTGTAATTTATCCCTTGTATTTGCACAAGAAAAAAAAGCACAACGCTTTTTTTCAAAACCTGATTTAATGCAAATCGGTGTGTATTATTATCCCGAACAATGGCCTAAGGAACAATGGGAGCGAGATTTAAATAACATCAAAAAATTAGGATTTGAATTTACCCATTTTGCAGAGTTTGCTTGGAGTTTTATGGAACCTGAAGAGGGAAAATATGATTTCAAATGGCTTGACGAATCATTGGCTCTTGCCGAGAAAGCGGGTCTAAAAGTAATTCTTTGTACTCCTACTCCAACTCCTCCAGCATGGATGGGTGAAAAATATCCAGAAATATACTTGGTAGATGTTACAGGGCGTAGGAGAGAACATGGCAATAGAGCAAATCAATCAGTTTCTAACGAGAAGTACCGGGAATTTGTGTCGAAAATTGTCACCGAACTGGCAAAAAGATACGGAAAAAACAAAAATATTATGGGTTGGCAGGTCGACAACGAACCAGGAGCTCCTGATGATTTTAGTCCATCAGCGCAAAAAGGATTCAGAAATTGGCTTAAAGCCAAATATGGAACTATCGAGAACCTGAATAAAGAATGGGTTGCCAATTTCTGGAGTATCCGATACAATAACTTTGAACAAATTACAATTCCAAATGCCGAGATTTATACCGAAGATAAATTAAGCCCACATGCTGTCTTAGACTTTAAACGATTTACTGCTGATTCTCAAGCAGAATATTTAAACATTCAGGCAGAAATATTAAGAAAGTACATTGATCCTAAACAATGGATTACCACCAATTATACCAATGTCGTTTATGGAGCCGATCCTAGAAGAACAGACAAGATGGATTTTGTTACTTATACCATGTATCCAGTTAGTGGTAAAAACCCTCTAGGCGGAAACAGCTTTAGAATGGGATCTCCCACTAAAATATCCGAAGCCAATGACTATTATAGATCCATAAATGGTGTAACTGGAGTTATGGAAATGCAACCCGGACAAGTAAACTGGGCATCAATTAACCCTCAGTTATTACCCGGAACAGTACATATGTGGCTAACAAATGCCTTTGGAGGCGGTTGCTCATTTGCCTGTACTTATCGATACAGACATCCGCTGGGAAGTAGTGAGATGTATCATGACGGAATTGTTGGAACCGATGGATTAACACTTTCCAGAGGAGGAAAAGAATTTGTACAATCTATTCAAGACATGAAATTACTTCGAAAAGAGTACAATCCAAAAGCGGTAATGCCAAAAGAAATTGCACAAAGAAAGACAGGTTTTTTGTGGAGTCACGAAAATCTTTGGGATTTAGAGAATCAGAAACAAACTGAAGCATGGAGCACTTGGAGACATCGTAACACCTATACAACTGCAGTAAAATCTACTGGAGCTCCAATGGATTTCATTACAGAAGAAGATGATTTCTCTGCCTATCCTTTTATTTTAGCACCAGCCTATCAGCTTATTGATCAAAAACTGGTAGACAAATGGACTAAATATGTTGAGAATGGGGGAAACCTAATCTTAACGTGCCGTACTGGACAAAAAGATAAAAATGGTCATTTTTTTGAAGCCAATTGGAGCGCTCCGATTGTTCCGTTAATAGGAGCCGATGTTGAGTTTTTTGATATGTTGGCAGCCGATGTAAACGGAACCATAAAAGCTGGTAACAATGATTATGAGTGGAATACTTGGGCTGACATCTTAAATCCGAAACAGGGAACCGAAGTTTTGGCCACTTACTCCGATCAATTTTACAAAGATAAAGCCGCAGTGACCACAAGGAGATTAGGCAAAGGAACCATTACTTACATTGGAGTAGAAAGCAAAGACGGGAAATTAGAGCGACAAATTGTTCGCTCAATCTATGAAAAAGCCAAGGTTGCTATTGAGGATTTACCAAAAGGAGTAACTATAGAGTGGAGAGATGGGTTTTATGTGGCGGTTAATTATACCAATGAGTCTATAAACTTGCCAATTCCTCAGGGAAGTCAAATTTTGGTAGGACAAAATCCTTTGCAGCCTGCTCAAGCCGTAGTTTGGAAATAAAAATCCAAATAAAATTAAAGATTAAATAAGGTCAATACTAAATCTTTTAATACAAAAGAAATAATGAAATTTACTGAAACACACATTCATCAACTAGCAAAAGAACACTACGGATTATCTGCTACAGTTAAAATGTTAAATGGATATGATGAATTAAATTTTCTTTTAACTGATACAAATAATAAAAAATTCATACTAAAGGTATCCGATGAGAATCAGCCTTATCCTTTCTTAGATGCACAGGTTAAAATCATTAAGCATTTATCAAATAGCCCTCTAGCAGAAAACTTTCAACAGTTTTGCATTAATACCCAAGGAGATGAATTGACTGCAATTTTAGAAGATGGAAAAACGTATTATCTACGTATTCTTAGTTTTCTTGATGGTACTTTCTGGTTTGAAAAAAAGGACAAATCAATTGGTTTATACCAGCAGTTAGGGAACTTTTTAGGAACTATGGATAAATCTCTTCAAGATTTTTCACATACGGCAATGCACCGTCGTTATACTTGGGATATCAGCAATACGAGCGACGCCATTGATAAATTAAAATATATAAAAGACCCTGAAAGAAGAAGAATAGCTGGATATTTCCTTTTGCAGTTTGATACCGAAGTACTCCCACAAATACACACACTACGTCACGCATATGTTCATAACGATGCCAATGATTATAATATATTAGTAGGAGGAGAAAATGTGACTGGTTTGATTGATTTTGGCGATATGGTTTATACCGCTCTGATTAATAACCTTGCCATAGCTTGTACCTATGCTATGCTTAACCATGAAGATCCTCTAACAGCTGCGTCATTAATCGTTAAGGGATATCATAATTCATATGCCCTTACTGAACAGGAGTTGGATGTATTGTATTATTTAATAGCCGCAAGACTTTGTATTAGTGTAACTCAATCCGCTTATAATGCTTCTTTAGACAGTAATAATGAACACCACTTTGTTACAGAAAAACCAGCTTGGGATTTATTACACCAACTCATTAAAATCAATCCTATCAAAGCTCAAGATGTATTTAGAAAAGAGTGTGGTTTTGAAGGAGTAATCAATAAAGACAATTATTCGGATTTACTAGGGAAACGTCAAAAAAACATCGGAAGGAACCTAAGCATTGGTTATAAAGAAAATTTAAAAATCACAAAAGGAGCACTTCAATATTTATACGATGATAAAGGAAGAACTTATGTAGACTGTGTAAACAATCCTTCGCATGTTGGTCATTGTCATCCTGTAGTAGTTCGCAAAATGCAAAAGCAAATCGCAACTCTTAACACCAATACAAGATATTTAAGCGATACCCTGATAGAATATGCCGAAAAGCTTACTGCTACTTTGCCTCCTTCATTAAGTGTTTGCTATTTTGTAAATTCCGGAAGTGAAGCCAATGATTTAGCCATACGAATGAGTCGTCATTATACAAAACAAAAAGACATCATTGTTTTAGACCATGCCTACCACGGAACCTCGACTGTGGCCATGGAAATGAGTCCGTATAAATTTGACAGTAAAGGCGGTTTTGGAAAAATGCCTTGGATTCACAAAGCTATCAATCCAGATATGTACAGAGGCCCTTATAAATATGGGGATGAAAATTCGGGCGAGAAATATGCAGCTGATGTGCAACGTATTATTGATGAATTAAAAAAAGAAGATAAAGCCCCTGCTGTTTTTATCTGCGAAACATTGTTGGGAGTTGGAGGACAAATTCCGTTACCAAAAAATTATTTAAAAACAGTTTACAGCCATGTCAAAAAAGCCGGTGGTGTTTGTATTGCCGATGAAGTACAAGTTGGCTTTGGTAGAGTTGGCGATGCTTTTTGGGGATTTGAACTTCAAGATGCAGTTCCAGACATAGTTGTATTAGGAAAACCAATTGGTAACGGGCATCCATTAGCTGCTGTAGTTGTAACCAATGAAATTGCCGATGCTTTTAATAATGGAATGGAATATTTCAACACCTTTGGAGGCAATCCGGTTTCTATGGCTACTGGCTTAGCAGTTTTAGATGTAATACAGGAAGAAGGAATGCAAGAACACGCTAAAGAAGTTGGTAATCACTTAATGAACGGATTAAGAGAGCTAATGCAAAAATACCCTATCATCAGTGATGTTAGAGGACATGGTTTATTCATTGGTGCCGAAATGGTAAAAGACAGAATTACGATGGAGCCTGCTATTCCTGAAATTGATATTGTTGTCGAAAAAATGAAAGAGTACGGCTATTTATTAAGTACTGATGGTCCATTACATAATGTGCTAAAAATAAAACCTCCAATCCCTTTCAACAAACAAAATGCAGATGAAATGGTTCAGTTTTTAGACATTATTTTGAATGAAGTAAAAATTCAGAAATAATCAGTTCACTTAATAGTCGACTCTATTTCACTAACTGAATTAACAAGTTAAGCTGAATACAAAGTTTTCAACCAATACCTAAAAGAATACCAAACCAAATGAAAATGGGATACCAATTATGGCATCCCATTTTTTATTATAAGGCTTTCTATGGTAGATCTTTTATTTTTATTCAAGATGAAAAACAAACAAAAGAGGCTGTCATTTCGGACAGCCTCTGATAAATAATTAACTATTTGAACTTTAATTTTTAATTATCTTTTTAACAACCTCATCTTTTGAATCTACGGTCACTTTCAAGAAATAAAAACCAGTTACAAAATTACTACCATCAATAGATATGGTATCATCAGCCTTATCATATGATTTAGCAAACACAGTTTGTCCTAAATTGTTATAAATCAAAATGTCTACTTTTTTTCCTAAGAATAAACCAGAACTAATATTTATTACTTCATTAAACGGATTTGGATAATTCGTATAAGTTACTTTTGTTCCAAAATCAATTGTATTCAAAGTAGGCAAAGGGAAATTAAATGCATCAACAGTACTAGGTGTTGTAATTGGAACTTCTGCTTCTGTATTATAAGCATATCGTATTACTGCAAAACTTTGACCATCTGCACTTACTGCTGCTTCAAAATAACCATAATATGTCAAGCCATTTTTAGCAAATCTAAACCCAATGAATCCAGCTTTTCCATTCCAACTGTTATAACCAGGATTACTAATTACTGCCGTTCCTGATGGATTCCAGTTATTAGTTCCACCAATCTCACGGCTTGTTCCCACATAACTTATTTTACTTGTTCCTAATTCACTTACTAATCCTTTGTTGGTTAAAAATTTCAAACCATCCGCAGCATAAAACAAAGCAAACTCATTATCATTTGCATCTACATCTGCTGTAATTTTAAATGAACCCGAAGCATTAGTGGCAGATACTATAATAGGATTTGGTAAATCTACTTTAACTACATTATATGCATTTATAAAAGTAAATCCAGTAGTAAACGATTTGCTCTCTAGAACTGCTACACCTCCAGTAATAGCAGGGTTTAAAAAGGTAATTGTTGCTGTAGATGCATTAGCCACTTCATGTGCTGTTGCTTTACCTATATATCGCACCTCAGCTGTAGTATTATTTACGATACTTATACTAGCCGTTAAACCTGCTGGTAAACCTGCTACTGTAAAATCTGTTCCTTCAACTAAATTTCCTGAGCTTTTTGTAAAAGTCCCACCACTTGTTGTCAATTGTACAGCAATAGTAGTACTAAAAATCCCATCATTAGTTAGTTTATCTTCCGTAATTGCAGCTGGTGTATTGGTCATCTTAACTGCCCCGGACTGAGGAGTTGTGATAGGAGCAGTAGGAGCCGTATTGTATGCATATTTTGTTATAGAATAACTTAGTCCGTCTGCACTTACTGTAGCTACAAAATATCCATAATGATAAAATCCGTCTTTGGCATATCTAAAACCTATATACCCTGTTTTTCCATCCCAAGCTTTATAATTTGTATCTCTTAGATTATGCAAATTAAGATAGTTACCTCCTACTACAAAATTATTGCTGCCATCAATACGTTGATTTGGCCCAATCAATGTAATGTTTAAAGAATTACCTTCACAAACAATAGATTTTGTATATGTTTCTAATTTCAAATTTCCATTCTGTACAAAAACACCATACTCAGAATTATCAGCATCAGCCGTAATGCTGAATTTAGTCCATGTTTTAGCCGCAGAAGCCGTTAAAGGGGTTGGCAAATCAACTTCAATAATTTTGTAGGCATTATAAAATACAAACTTAGTTGTAAAATAATTAGAGTCCAGTACGGCTACTCCTCCAGAAATTGCTGGATTTAAGAACGTAACTGTTGCCGTAGTTCCATTAATCTGTTCATTAGCTGTAGCCTTTCCTGTATAACTTAGCTCAGCTGTTGAACTACTTGTTATTTTAATACTAGCTGTTAAACCAGCAGGCAAACCTGCTACTGTAAAATCTGTTCCTTCTACTAAATTTCCTGAACTTTTTGTAAATGCTCCTCCATTTCTAAGTAACGAAATATCAATTTTTGTACTAAAGCTTCCGTCGTTGATTAAAACATCTTCTACAATTACATCCTGTTTATTGTACAAATGTACTAAAGGATTTACAGGAAGTGGGTCAGTAGTTACACTTTCATAAGGTTTTGTATTATAAAAATATTCCAATAAAGTGTATTCGGTTCCTTTAGCATTCACTTTTACTTTAAACCATCCATAACAAGGCTCACCATCCATAATGAATTTAAAACCAATATATCCAGTTCTTCCATCCCAAGATTTATAATTTACATCTCTTAGATTATGTAAATTAGGATATGCTTTCCCTGCGACAAAATTACTATTTCCGCCTATAGTCTGATTCTCATCAATAAAAGTAATATTTAAAGAACTGCCCTCACAAACGAGAGACTTAGTATAGGTTTCAAATTTCAAATTTCCTTTGTCTATAAAAATACCATACCAAGGATCGTCAGTATTTGCCGTAATACTGAATTTAGTCCAAGTATGTGTGGGATCTACCTTTTCATTTACAATTTCATGTTTTGTGATGTAAGGATCTCTGAATTTAATAGCAATCGTGGCACCAGTACTAGATAATACTCCAACCCCTCCAGTAATAGCGGGATCTAAAAATGTAACCGTTACCGAAGTATTATTTGCTTTTAAATGGTTTGTTGCATTACCTATAAAAGCCAACTGCACTTCGTTATTGCTAATAACATTTAATTTTGCAGTAAGACCTGCTGGAACTCCTGTAATGGTATAATCAGTATTTGGCGTTAATTCACCTGAATTCTTAACGAAAGTCCCATTATTGGTAGTTAGTTTAAAAGAGCAAACCTGAGTAATACTTCCATCATTACTAAGTGCTTCTAAAAAGGTATTAGTAGAAGCATTTAAACCAATCTTATCTGTCGTTCCAGTATAAATTGTACCTCCAGGTTGTGTGTTATATGCGTATTCTAAAATACTATATTCTGAACCATCTGCTGAAACTACAGCTTTGAACCATCCATAACATGTTTCTCCATCAATCGAATATTCAAAACCAATATAATTAGTTTTACCATCCCACACAGTGTAAGTAGGAGTTCTAATATCTAATTGACCTGGGGTTGAACCCGGTGCTGTAAAATTACTACTTGCATTAATTGCAGTGTTAAAACCAAGCGGAGTAATATTTTTTGTGCCGACATCGGTAACCAATTTTTTTCCATAAGTTTCTACTTTCAAATACTTACCATCATAAATCCACGCACCAAACTTTGGAAAATCTCCTTTTTCTATAGAAAATGGCGTCCAACCAATAGATCCTGTAGAAACAGTTGGATCATTAATATCAACAAAATAAATTCCATAAGGATTTCTAAACTTAAAACTCCAACTTAAATCATCACAAAGCATACTACTCACACCACCAGTAATTGCTGGATTCAAAAAAGTAATTCCCCCAGAAGTATTATTACTTACACTATGATTCGTTGCTGTACCACTAATAGTAAGTGTAGCTTGTGTCGTTGTATTAATTGTAATGATAGCGGTTAAACCAGCAGGTAAATTGGCAGTAAAATCTACACCTGAAGTTAATGTTCCTGTAGATTTAGTAAAGGTGGTACCATTTAGGGTAATTTTAGAAGAGCTAGAAAAAGCGCCATTATTAGTAACATCTTCTTTAAAACTTGTTACGTCTGCGGTTAAACTACTTCCTGCGCTTGTAACACCAGTATCAATTAAATTTTGTGCAGCCCATAGTGTTCTTCTTGCTGGATGTTGTAAAGCAGCTTCCATTCTTGCCACTTGTCCTTGTGTAAACATTTTGCTACATCCAGCTGCAGCATTGTATCCCATATAGTTTTCTATATTTACCTTGTCACCACTACAGTTAGTCCCTGGAGTACAACCCAACTTATTTAATCCGTCTTCAATAGGAGTATCATCTACCTCATCTGTCCCTGTACAACCACCATCAAAAGTGTGAATTAAATTCAAAAAATGTCCAAATTCATGTGTAAGTACAGATGCAAATTCCTTATCAGTGTTTGCTCCTAAATAAGCTCCATTATAAACACATCTTGCCAAACCGTTATCAGACATCCCAGAATCAGGATACCAACAAACCCCAGATTCATTCATTCTCCCATCTGCGTATAACTCATTCTGAATATATACGTTCATATACTTATAATTATCCCATGCATCAGCTTGAATTTGATCATTGTAACCAGACGGGTTACCGTATCCGTCTTTTTTCTTTTCAAAAACAACTCCAGTAGTACACTTCCCATTAGGGTCAATTTGAGCCAGTCTAAACTCAATATCTAAAGTTCCTCTTCTTGCTTGAAAAAAAGGTTCAACTGTATTGAAATCATCATTTAAACCCTTAAAATCTTCATTAAGACGTAATAAAGCATCTTTTATCTTTTCTAAAGTAACTGTTTTACCATTAAATGATGTCCCATACACATGAAAAACAACAGGTATAATATAATGGGTATTAGCTGCTACCTTTTTTGTTTTTAGTTTTTTTGCATATTCCTTACTAAAAAGATTAAAAGCATTATGCTCTTTTAGAGAATTCGGATTATTCTTTAATAGCAAGTCATTAGCTTCTTTAGTATTACAACTGTGAAAAGCATCATTTAACTCTTGTGCATGAATCCCTTGGATACTCAAAAGAAAACACAGCGCTAGTGAATGTAAAAATTTCTTCATGATTAATTCTATTTGTTTTTAGGTATTTTTCAGAAACTAAAAAATGAGATTTCATGTTTCGGTGTAACATTATTTATATATTCTCAATTTCTAAATTCAGTTCTCAAAAATAGCCTTAACCTAAATATAACATTAATATTATGTTCTTACTAAATGATACTATATTGTCAACTTACACTTTTTTCTTATTTTTTTTATTCATTTTTAACACTATTTCTTATTATAATTAAAAAAAAGGCTGGAAAAATAATTTCTTCCACAAAAATATTTCTTTATCAATCATTGTTTATGAGCACAATTATAGAACAAAAACAAAAAAGAGGCTGTCATTTCTGACAGCCTCCCAGGGAAATAATTAACTATTTAAACTTTAATTTTTAACTATCTTCTTAACAGCTTGAACTTTAGAATCTACAGTCACTTTTAAGAAGTAGAAACCTGTTGCTAAAGTACTACCATCAATAGATATAGTGTCACTATCCATATCATATGATTTAGAAAACATATTTTGCCCTAAATTGTTATAAATTAAAACCTCTACTTTTTTTCCTGAAAATGAGCTAGAGCTAATATTTATTACTTCATTGAACGGATTTGGATAACTCGCATAAGTTACTGTTGTTCCAAAATCTGGTGTGCCCAAAGTAGGGAAAGTAAAAGCTTCAACAGTACTTGGTGTTGTAATTGGAACTTCTGGTTCTTCATTATACGCATATCGTATTACTGCAAAACTTTTTCCATCAGAACTTACTGCTGCCTCAAAATAACCATAATATATAGCGCCATTTTTAGCGAATCTAAATCCAATGAATCCAGTTTTTCCGTTCCAATTGCTATAAGCAGAATTACTAATAATTGCATTTCCTGATGGATCCCAGTTATTGGCTACTCCAACCGTTTGACTAGTTCCAATGTAACTAATTGTACTTGCTCCTATCTCACTAACTAATCCTTTATTAGTTAAGAATTTCAAACCATCTGCACCATAAAACAAAGTAAACTCTGTATCATTTCCATCTACATCCGCAGTAATTCTAAATGAGCCCGAAGGATTTGAAGCCGATACTATAACCGGGTTTGGCAAATCTACATAAACTACATTATAAACATTTATAAAATTAAAATCAGTAGTAAACGATTTATTCTCTAAAACAGCAACTCCACCAGTAATCGCAGCATCCAGAAAGGTAACTGTTGCTGTAGTTGCATTTGCCACTTCATTTGCTGTTGCTTTACCAACATAACTTACTTGTGCAGTAGTATTATTTACTATGCTAATGCTAGCTGTTAATTCTGCTGGTAAACCTGTTACTGTAAAATCTGTTCCTTCAACTAAATTTCCTGAACTTTTTGTAAAAGTTCCACCATTTGTCGTCAATTGTACTGCAATAGTAGTACTAAAAGTACCATTATTAGTTGGCTTATCTTCAGTAATTGCTGCTGGTGTATTAGTCATATGAACTAATCCTGCAGTACTTCTATTAATAAAAGTAAATCCTGTAGTAAACGATTTATTCTCTAAAATTGAGACTCCCCCTGTGATTGCTGCATCCAAAAAGGTTATTGTTGCAGTAGTTGCATCGGCAGCTTCATTTGCTGTTGCTTTACCTACATAAGTCACTTGAGCTGTAGTGTTATTTAGCATACTGATACTAGCCGTTAAACCTGCTGGTAAACCTGTTACTGTAAAATCTGTTCCTTCAACTAAATTTCCTGAACTTTTTGTAAAAGTTCCACCATTTGTTGTTAACTGTACAGCAATAGTCGTGATAAATCTACCATCGTTAGTTGGCTCGTCCTCAGCAATTACAGCTGGTGTATTCGTCATATGAACTAACTTTTTATCTATAAAAGTAAATCCTGTAGTAAACGATTTATTCTCTAAAACGGCAACTCCTCCTGTGATAGCTGCATCTAAAAAGGTTATTGTAGCAGTAGTTGCATTGGCTGCTTCATTTGCTGTTGCTTTACCTACATAAGTTACTTGAGCTGTAGTATTATTTACTATGCTGATATTAGCTGTTAATCCAGCTGGCAAACCTGTTACTGTAAAATCTGTTCCTTCAATTAAATTACCTGAGCTTTTTGTAAAAGTTCCTCCGTTTGTTGTCAATTGCACAGCAATAGTTGTAATAAATCTACCATCATTAGTTGGCTCGTCTTCAGCAATTACAGCTGGCGTATTCGTCATCTTAACTGAAGCTAATTGAACAGGAGTTTTTATAGGAGCGTTAGGAGCTGTGTTGTAAGCGTATCTGGCAATTGTATAACTTTGACCATCTGCACTTACTGTCGCCTCAAAATAACCATAATGAGGAACTCCGTTTTTAATATATTTAAAACCTATAAAACCAGTTTTACCATCCCAAACTGTATAAGAACTGCTTCTCAAATTAGGGACTCTTGTTCCATCCCAATTATTTGTTCCATCAATTGTAACATTATAACCTAGATATGAAATGTTATTAATTCCAGATTCACAAACTAATTCCTTATTATAGTTTTCTAATTTCAAATCACTACCAGAAACAAACAATCCGTAATCAGTATTATCAGCATCTGCAGTAATTCTGAAGAAATTCCATGTAGTACCAGTAGTAGATACTGTTAAAGGAGTTGGTAAATCAACATAAACAATTTTGTATGCATCTATAAAAGTAAAATCAGTAGTAAAATGATCAACATCTAGTCTAACTACTCCGCCTGTAATAGCTGGATCTAAGAAAGTAACTGTAGCTGTACTTGCATTAGCAGCTTCGTTAGCTGTTGCTTTACCTGAATATGTTACTTCAGCAGTTGTGCTGCTTAATATATTGATACTAGCAGTTAAACCTGTAGGCAATCCTGTTACTGTAAAATCTGTTCCTTCAACTAAGTTCCCTGAGCTTTTTGTAAAAGTTCCACTATTAACAGTCAATTGTACTTTAGTACTGAAAGTTCCATCATTACTTGACACATCTTCTGAAATGCTAGTTGGTGTATTAGAAACATGGGCAAATAAAGCTGGTGTTGTAATAGAAGCTTCCGGTGCTGTATTATAAGCATATTTTGTTATTGAATAACTTTGACCATCTGCACTTACAATTGCTTCAAAATAACCATAATGAGAGTATCCGTCTTTTGTGTATTTAAACCCTATATAACCTGTCTTACCATCCCATACAGTATAAGAACTACTTCTTAAAGTAGGAACTCTTGTTCCAATCCAATTGCTTGATGCATCAATTGTAACATTATATCCAAGGTGTGAAATATTATTAATTCCTGGTTCGCAAACTAAATCCTTATCATAGTTTTCTAATTTTAAATCACTACCAGCAACATACAATCCATAACTTGTATGATCTGCATCAGCTGTAATATTGAATGGGTTCCATGTAGAACCTGTAGTAGATACTGTTAAAGGAGTTGGAAAATCAACATAAACAATTTTGTAAGCATTTCTGAAAACAAACTTAGTGGTAAAATAGTTTGCATCTAGTGTAGTAGCTCCACCAGTAATTGCAGGATCCAAAAAAGTAATCGTTGCAGTGGTTGTATTAGCCATCTCATTAGCTGTTGCTTTACCTGTATAACTTAGCTCAGCAGTTGTATTGTTTATTATAGCAATATTTACTACTAAACCTGCTGGTAATCCTGTTACTGTAAAATCTGTTCCTTGAACTAAATTACCAGAACTTTTTGTAAAAGTCCCTCCGTTTGTAGTTAGCTGAACATCAATTTTTGTACTAAAACTTCCGTCATTGCTTAAAAGATCTTCATTGATCACATCTGGTGTATTAGCCAAATGAACTGAAAGATCTACCGGAATATCTTCTGTATTTATTCCTGCATTAGGCTCGGTATTATAAGCATATTCTAATAAAGTGTAACTTGTTCCTTTGGCATTTACTTTCACTTTAAACCATCCATAACAAGGTTCACCTCCTATTGTAAATTTAAAACCAATATATCCAGTTTTTCCATCCCAGGATTTATAATTTGCATCTCTTAGATTATGCAAATTAGGATAACTACCTCCTACAACAAAATTACTGCTGCCATCAATAAGTTGGTTTGCACCAATCAAAGTGATATTTAGAGAACTACCCTCACAAACTATAGATTTAGTATATGTTTCAAATTTAAGATCTCCTTTATCCACAAAAATACCATAATCTTGTTGGTCTGCATCAGCTGTAATTCGGAAAAAACCCCATGTGGTTGTAGCATCTACCGTAACATGGTCTAAATTTGTCAAATCTTTTACATGCACAATTGCATAAGGATCTTTGAAGTTTACTTTTATTGTAGCTCCAGAACTAGATAATCCTGCTATTCCTCCTGTAACTGCTGGATCTAAAAATGTAACAACTACTGAAGTACTATTCCCTTTTGAATGAGCTGTTGCATTTCCTGTAAATGCCAATTGTACCTCTGAATTACTGATTACATTTAATTTAGCAGTCAATCCTGCTGGAACTCCTGTTATGTTATAATCTACTCCAAGAGTTAATTCTCCTGAACTCTTCGTATAAGTCCCATTATTCGTTGTTAATTTAAAAGAAGATACCTGAGTAATGCTTCCATCATTAGCTGATACTTCTGGAAGTGTTGTTGGAGAAACGCTTAAGGCAACTTTATCTGTCATTCCTGTATAGATTGTAGCACCCGGTTGTGTATTATAAGCATATTCTACAATACTATATCCTGAACCATTCGCAGCGACAACCGCTTTGAACCAACCGTAACATTTTTCTCCATCAATTGTATATTCAAAACCAAAATAATCTGTTTTGCCATCCCAAGTAGTATAAGACGGAGTTCTGATATCTAATTGATTTGGATATGCACCTGGCGCAGTAAAGTTACTGCTTGCATTAATTGCTGTATTATAACCAAGAGGAGTAATATTATTTGTTCCTGCATTGGTAACTAATCTTTTTCCGTAAGTTTCTACCTTTAAATGATTGGCTGCATATTGCCATACACCATATTTTGCATCATCTCCTTTTTCAATTGTAAAATATTTCCAAGTAGAAGTTGGAGTAACCGCTGGGTCAGCAATATCAACGAAGAAAATTCCATAAGGGTCTCTGAATTTAAAATTCCAGCTCAAACCATCACAAAGCATACCGCTCACTCCTCCATTTATTGCTGGAGCTAATAAGGTAATTCCTCCACTGGTATTATTACTTACACCATGGTTTGTTGCTGCTCCGTTTATAGTAACTGTAGCTTGAGTACTACTGTTAACTACAATGGTAGCACTTAAACCTGCTGGTAAATTAGCACTAAAATCAACCCCTGGAGTTAATGTTCCTGATGAGTTAGTAAAGGTCGCTCCATTTAAAGTAATTACAGAGCTACCTGATATGGTTCCGTTATTAGCAACGTCTTCTTTAAAACTTGTAACATCTGCGGTTACATTACTTCCTGCTGAATTAACACCAGTGTCAATTAAATTTTGTGCAGCCCATAGTGTTCTTCTGGCTGGGTGTTGCAAAGCAGCAACCATTCTTGCCACTTGCCCTTGTGTAAACATTTTACTGCATCCTTGTGCAGCATTGTATCCCATATAGTTTTCTATATTTACCTTGTCACCGTTACAATTAGTTCCTGGTGTACAGCCTAAAGAATGTTTTCCATCTTCAATTGGAGTATCATCTACCTCATCTGTCCCTGTACAACCACCATCAAAAGTGTGAATCAAGTTCAAAAAATGTCCAAACTCATGTGTAAGTACTGATGCAAATTCCTTATTGGTATTTTCTCCTAAATAAGCTCCATTATATACACATCTTGCCAAATTATTATCAGACATTCCTGAATCTGGATACCAACAAACTCCTGAATTATTAGTTACCCCATCTGCATATAATTCGTTTTGAATATATATATTCATATACTTGTAATTGTCCCATGCATCTGCTTGAATTTGACTATCATAACCACCTGGATTACCATACCCATCTTTTTTCTTTTCAAAAATTACTCCAGTGGTACATTTTCCATTAGGATCGATTTGAGCCAGTCTGAACTCAATATCTAAAGTTCCTCTTCTTGCTTGAAAAAAAGGTTCTACAGTATTGAAGTCATCATTCAAACCTTTAAAATCCTCATTAAGATGCATTAACGCTGCTTGTATTTTCTCTAAAGTAACCGTTTTACCATTAAACGATGTCCCATAAACGTGAAAAACAACAGGTATAATATAAGTAGTATTTACAGCAGTTTTTTGGGTTCTCAGTTTTTTGGCATATTCCTTACTGAAAAGATTAAACGCTTTATTCTCTTTTAAAGAATTTGGGTTATTCTTTAATAGCAATTCATTGACCTCTCTTGTCCGACAACTGTGTGAAGGCTCAATTAAGTCTTGCGCTCTAATTCCTTGGAGACTCCAAAGGCAGCACAATACTAGCAAAAGTAATTGTTTTTTCATGAATAATTGTTTTTGGTTAATTTTGGTATTTCTTGGTAATTCTTGGTAATTATTTAGTAACTAAATAGTTGAGATTTTATAATTCAGGATTTATATTACTTTCTCAGATACAATTTCTAAATCAACTTTTCAAATCTAACCTTAACCTAAGTATTACGTTAATGTTATATTATTATTAAATGATACTATATTATTATTTTTTGATACAATTTCATTTTTTAACAAAACTTATCTTTGATTTTGTGATTGAGAATAAAATACACTAATTATTTTCCAAAAAAAACATTAAGACAATTCCTAAAAAACCAATTAAAAAAAAGTCGCTTAATTGGTTTTCAACACTATATGAAGAAAATGATAATATATAATCATTTTGCTACGGTAGAGCAATGTTCATTTATAAATTTTTCGAATATTATGAACTAAATACAAACTTATTTTTTCTCTTACATTAATACTATGCTTATAATCAAGGTATCCACTTCTCATCTTAATCAATTAAATTAGATAAAGACGACAAAACAACTGTTTTTTATAAATCAACTTTTGTGCCAACTCATTTCTGGACGACACACAATGTTAAAATAAAAAAGCTGCCTTTTAGGGCAGCTTCTATAGTTTCTACAATTTTCAATTTATATTTTTTCTCATTTAATTCATTCCCTATTTTATAAAAGCTCCTAATCTGTAACACTATCTAAAATCCTTTTATACGAATAAATTAATAAAACCTATAACAGGTAGTTGCAAATGATTGATTTTAAATTTGCTTACAACAATTATTCTTTTCAATATGCTAGAAAAGCAATAAAAGCTTATGACTAAACCTAAGAAGCACTATCCTCAAAAAAAAGCCAATTAAACTACTTCGTTTAATTGGCTTTTAATACTATATGAAAAATTGATTTATATTAAATTATTTTGCTCCGGCTGGACAATGTTCATCTATAAATTTTTCGAATGTATGTGCTAAATGTAAACTTGTTCCTTCTCCCTCATTAATACTATGTGTACGATTAGGATATAACATTAAATCAAACATTTTGTCATATTTTATCAATTCATTCATCAAAACTTCAGCGTTTTTATAATGTACATTATCATCTCCCGTACCGTGAATATATAGTAAATTTCCTTTTAGCTTTTTAGCATAAGTGATAGGTGATGCCTGAATATACGCCGCTTCATTTTCTGTAGGCAATCCCATATAACGTTCTGTATATATGTTGTCATAAAAATGCTGATCTGTTACAGCTGCAATTGCAATTCCTGTTTTATAAACTTCTGGGTATTGGAACATTAAGTTTAAAGTCACTGCTCCTCCTCCGCTCCAGCCATGCACTGCAACTCGGTCTCTATCAATAAAAGGCCATTTCAATATTTCTTTGGCTGCCATAGCTTGGTCACGTGTATTTATAATTCCAATGTTTTTATAAATACATTTACGCCATTCTGTTCCTTTAAATACTGGTGTTCCTCTGTTATCCAATGCTATTCCGATATATCCTTTTGGGATTAATTTTGAAATAAAATAATTAAAGTATGGTACATCATTGGCAACTGCTGACATTGGCTCACCATAAACAAAAAAGAACAATGGATACTTTTTTGAAGGGTCAAAATCCAGTGGTTTTGCCATTATACCATCCATGTCAATTCCATCTATCGTTTTGACTTTTATTTTTTCTAAAGTATAATCTCTTTTAGGAACTGTAAACGAATCAGCTTCATTTGGATAAACTTTCTTATTCTTTTGCAAAGAAATTAATCTTGAATTCCAATTATGATTTATATTAGAATTACCATGTCTTGCAAAAGCGGCATCTGGAGAAAATCTATAAACATTGGTACCATCAAATTGATCTGGTGTACTACGCTTTGTGACTTTGGTATCTAAATTAGTCTCATACAAATACCTTTGTGTTGCATCGGTTGGGCTGGCAGCTGTATAAATAGTCTTTGTTGCCTGATTGTAAGCTAAAAAATAGGTGTCGAATTTTTCTTTTGTGATTAACTCCTTACTCTTACCATTCATAGCTATTTTATAAACATGCATCCATCCATCTGCGTCAGAACTCCATAAGAATGCTTTTCCATTGTCTACTATAGTGCATGGAAAACCATCATAGACTCCAGAGGAAGTATCATAAATATCAATCCAAGAAGTGTTTTTTTCTTGATATATTGAGTTTGCCTTCCCTGAAATTGCATCGCACTTGTACACATTCACCTCATTTTGACGACGATTCAATTGTATCACCATTAATTCATTATTACCTGTCCATTCCATTCTAGGTAAGTAGTTATTATCTGCTTCTCCGGGAATATCCAACCAATTGGTTTTATCAGAAGCGATATTTATAATCCCCAATTTTACTGCTGAAGGTTTCTCTCCTGCCTTTGGGTATTCTACAGGAACATTATATGAATATAACGAATCTGTATTATTCATCATCAATTGAAACTTTGTCTCTCTGGCATCTACGCGCCAAAAAGCAATACTATTACCATCTGGGCTCCATCTAAAACCATCTCTTGCATTAAGCTCTTCCTCATATACCCAGTCAAACGTTCCGTTTATTATTTTAGCGGTTCCATCCTGCGTAAGTTGTTTGATATCCCCTGTACTGATATTTTCCAAGTAGATATTATGCTTGTATACATAAGCTATATTTTTACTATCATTTGAAAACTTAGCAAACATTAGCGATGAAGGATCAAAATTTTTCCCCATTTGTTTTCCTTTTCCCGTAGCAAGATCAAAAAACCAATAATCACCTTTTGTATTGGCGCGCCAAACTTTTTTAGAGTTTGTAAAAATCAATACTTTATCCTGAGTTTTATTCCATACTAATTTTTCAATCTTTCCTTGAAACCCAGCTTCTCTTAATTGTTCTTTACTTAAAACTACTTTCTTACCTGTAAGTTCATTAGCATCATAGACTATGATATTATCCTGCTCATTTACCCAAAATAAATGCGAATTTGGCAACCAATCCAGCCTATCAATATTGATAGAATTTTGAGCAAAAATTGCTTGCGTAAAAAGGTAAATGATTAAAAACGTCTTCTTCATTATTATTTATTAAAATTAAACTTACTCGTTAAAATTAAACACTCTTCAAATGTTTAAAAAAATTACTTGGCTTATATAAAAACAATTTTCTGCCTGAAAAAATGTCTTTTTTTACTTTTAAGTAACAAAAAACGTCTTTAATCAGGCAGACAAAATTGGCAATAAAACTATTAAAACAAATTAAGAAAAACAGTCTTCAAAATTAGACTTGTCTTCAAAATTATTTTATTGATACTTGCAAAGTCAATATAACTTTGCAAGTCTTTACTAAATATTTATCTCATAAAAATATGGTATAATAATTACTTCTTAATAATCAATTTTCTAGTTACCACTTTAGTTCCTCTCTTACCATGAATGAAATAAACTCCATCGTTAAGTTGCTCTAAATTTACTGCATTATCACTATCCGATTTCACTTTAAAAGTTTTAATGGTTTGACCTAATTGATTAAGAAGACGGAATTCCCCATCAAAATCAGATTTAAAATTCACAATACCAGAACTTGGGTTAGGATAAACAACAAATTCTTTTCTTGCCTCAAAGTCTGAAACACTTAATGATGTAAAAGTAATACAACTTGATGTAGCTGTACACCCATCGTAACTAACTTCAACTTTATAGTCTCCATTTTCTACAGGCTCAAAAGATTGATTTACTGCACCATCAATACTCGTACTAGTTCCAGAGCATTTAAACCATTGATAAGTTGCTCCAGGCTGATTAACCGTTATAATACCTGATGTCATCGTAAGAAAAGTATCAACTGCCGCTCCTACTTTGATTGTTTTTACAAGTGTTCTCATGCTAGCATCTTTTATTGTACAGGTATACTCTCCTTTGGTAAGTCCTGTAGCCGTAGCCGCTGTCCCACCAGAAGGTGACCATAAATAAGTTAGGGCACCTGTACCTCCAGCCGCAATTACACTGGCCATTCCATCATTACCATCAGCACCACTATTACAAGTTACCGGAGTTTGAGAAATTGTAGCTCCAATAGGGTCAGCTTCTGGAGAATCATTTATATTAAAATTATCAAACCAAATTCTAGTTCCATATCCTGAAGTATTTATGATCTTGATAAGAACGTTCGGTTGATTTTTAACAACGCTTAAATCTACTAGCTCATTTCTCCAATCTGAATCATGAGTTGGTACCCAATCATTAGTCTCATTTTGTCCAGTTGTAGCTGGATTATCTTGTATAGGAGGAGAAACGGTCTGTAATTCATCATGATCTTTAGAATACACATTTGTCCAATTAGCGCCACAATCTGAAGAAACCCAAATATCAATTTTATCTGGTGCAGGTGTTGGATCATTAACACTCAAATATTTTGTATATCCTAAGTCAAAATGTAAATACGGTGTTTCAATAGATGAAAAATCCATTGATTTTAAAATCAATTCATCAATCTTACCTGCTTCAGCATCAGCATTGTTTATTACCAAACAATTTGAATCACCTCTTCCTGTTTTAATACTTTTTTCCCAAGTAATTGGGTCACTATCTACATTAAGTACCTCCCAATCTTGAATAGGAAAATCGCTTGCAAAATTTTCCGTAAAAGGAAGCTCATTCTTCGGTTTAACAATAATAAAATCTTTTTTAATCGCTTTATTACCCGTACCTAAAGCACTTGTAGCCACCAAAGTAACACCATAACTACCTGGATTTTTATAGGTTACCTTCGGATTTTGACTCGTTGATGTAGCTGGCGTTCCTCCAGGAAATGTCCAAGACCAAGAGGTAGGCTCTCCTGTAGAAACATCATTAAATTCAATTGGTAAATCACTACAAGAACTTTTCCCTTTTACAACAAAATCCGTAACAGGTTTTTCTTTACTGTCAAAATTAAATTTCACATTATCAATCCAAATTCTAGAACCATATCCAGAAGTCGCTCTAAACTTAATTAGCACATTAGGCTCTCCTTTATATTTTGTTAACAAAATTCTTTCTGTTCTCCAATCTGAATCAGTTGTTGGAGTCCATAAATTTATTTCATTAATCCATGTATCTGGATCGTTAACAGCAACAGCAGTTGCTAATACTGTGTGCGTTTTCTCATATACACTTTCCCATGTAACTCCGCAATCCTTAGACATTAAAACTTCTAACATATCTGGACTTACATCATCGAATTTTGCATAGGCCAAGTCGAAAGAAAAGTCTGTAACACCTTTGGATAAATCTACCGGTTGTAACATTATTTCATCTACATCAGTAGCTTCATTATCCGCTTCATTCATAACCATACATGAAGATGAATTATGACCCACTTTTGTGTTTTTCTCCCAAGTTAAATTATCTTTTGGATTGCTAATTTCCCATCCAGCTGGAGGAAAAGTACCCTCAAAATCTTGTGTAAAAGACACTCCATCCGGCTTAACAACTGTAATATATCCCGCTTTTTCTGTTGCAATACCTGTACCATTAACATTCGTTGCTGTTAAGCTAACTTTAAAAGATCCTGGTGTATTATATGTTACTACCGGATTCTTTTCTGTAGAAGTTGCAGGTGTTGCTCCTTCAAAAGCCCAATTCCAAGAAGTTGGTTCTCCAGTTGAGAAATCAGAAAATACAATATTCGTGCTAGTACATTTAGTACTTGTAGTGCTCGCATTGAAATCAGCATAAGGTTTTTCTTTACTATCAAAAGTGAATTTAACATTATCAATCCAAATTCTAGAACCAAACCCTGAAATGCTCTTAAACTTAATTAATACATTTGGTAGTCCTTTATAGTTTCCTAATAAGATTCTCTCCGTTCTCCATTGAGAATCTAAAGTAGGAATCCAATTGTTTGGATCATTACTTGTCGCTGTTTCTAACTGAGTGTGAGTTTTAGAGTATAGTTTATCCCAAGTAACTCCACAATCTTTAGAAATTAACACCTCCAAAACATCCGGACTTTTGCTATCAAATTTAGCATACGCAATATCAAAAGAGAAATCTGTTATCCCGTTAGATAAATTCATAGGACTCATAGTAATTTCATCTATCTTCCCTGCTTTATTATCAGCGTCATTCATAATCATACAAGAAGCAGAATTATGTCCCACATCTGCACGTTTTTCCCAAGTCAAGCTATAATCCGTGTTAGTAATTTCCCAGCCTGCAGGAGGAAAAGTACCTTCAAATCCTTCTGTAAATGAAGTTGTTTCCGGATTCGCTACGGTAATAAAACCGTTTTTGGTTACGGGAGTTCCTGTTCCATTCGTATTTGAAGCCACTAAAGTTACCGGATAAACACCTGGCGAATTATAAGTAACTACTGGGTTCTTTACTGTAGATGTTGCTGGTGTTCCTCCTGTAAATGTCCATGCCCAAGATGTAGGGTTCCCTAAAGAAGTATCTAAAAATGGCACTGTCAAACTATTACAATTTGTTTTTCTCACATTAGATGTAAAATCCGAAACTGGAGTTGAACTGTTATTGACAACTACATTTACATTATCTACCCAAATTCTAGTCCCGTATCCTGATTTATTAGCAAAACGGATAGCTACATTCGATTGCCCTACATACTGGCTAAGATCTACCACCTCTTTTCTCCAATTTTCAGCCTTTGTAGGTTTCCAATCGTTTGCTAATTCGGTAGGCACTTCTGTAGTTTGGAGTTGTGTATGCGTTTTAGAATATACATCCTGCCACGTAGCTTCACAATCTGTCGATACTTGTATCTTAAGTACATCTGGACTCGCATCATCAAATTTAGTATAGGCAATATCAAAATACATTTGACTATTTGTCCCTGATGAAAAATCAAAAAACGGCAACCTTATATAATCCATAGCCCCAAGAACGGAATTGTCGGCATTATTCATTATCATACAAGTTGAATCTCCATTTCCTAAGTCCTTACGTTTTTCCCAAGTTAGACCATCATCAGGATTGGTAATACTCCATCCCCTTGGAGGAAAAGTACCTGTGAAACTTTCAGATAAATTCGAAGTTGATTTCTGACCAACTTCAATATAATCTACTATTTCTTTAGTATCATTACCTATTGAATTAGAAACTGATAATGTTACTTTATATTTACCTGTCGTATTATACACTACCGTAGGGTTCATCGCTGTAGAAGTTGCAGGCGTTCCTCCTTCGAATGTCCAAGTTCTTGTTGTTGGTAATCCCTTAGATATATCCTTAAAAAGGATAGACTTTCCTGCACAAATAGATGTGTTGTTACTTGAAATATTAGCAATAGGAGCAGATGATATAACTCCAGTAGCAACAAGATTAGCTGTTTGCCATAAAAACCCTCTAGGATAATAACCATCAGTTTTATCCTCAAGCCAACGCGTCATAGCATTTACCTGGTCCTTAGTAAACATGTTTTGGCAATCTGTATTATAATCCATATGATTTTCTAGATTGGCATATACCCCACAACTGTTGAGCTTATTTCTCTCACAACCAAATGCTTGAGTTGTTGGAGGTGTATCTGCCATACCATCATTAATAGGATCACAATTATCTTGAAAAGTATGCTTCAATCCAAAATAATGGCCTAATTCATGAGTAAATACTTTTGCAAAAGTTGGAGATGACCAAGAACCACAAGTGCTTCCTATAAAACCATAGTTAAAAGTTACGTGTGGGCGTACATTCTGATAAGGTAAAAAAGCATGTCCGGAACCACTGGTTCCCTGGCCAGTATTAGGCTCATCTACTATTACAACATCTAAATAGTATTTTCCGTTTTTACCATACCACATATAATCGAATTTCCTTTCGTCATATCCGTCAGTAACATGAGCATCTGCATGCCAATCCAATCCAGCTGTTTCCATATAATTACCATCAGGATCAACAGTTGCCATAACAAATTGAATAGGTAATTTCGATTTTACAGCATCAAATCTTGGATCTGTATTATTAAATTCTGGAAACAAACCATTGAAATCTTTATTTGCAATAAGGAGAGCATCATCTATCCTACATTTCATTTTTGCTTTAGTAAGAGATCCCTTTCCGTCTGTTAAAATATGGAATACTACGGGAATAACATACGGATCTAAAGCAGTCCTTTTGGTTTTATTAGCTCTTTTGAAGCTTTCTAATTTAGACAACGATTGTCTAAAAATAGCTTCTTCCTTTTCAGATAGCTTTGTTCCGCAACCTATGGCATTTTTTTGGGCGAAAGAATTCAAAGTCAATAAAAAGAAAAAAACTAATGCTAAGTAGTTTTTTGGTTTCATTAAATTTTGTTTTTGGGGTTAGTTTTTATGCAACTTTTTTTATTGTCAACTCTTAAAAAAAAGACATTACACAATTCAAAAAAATCTAAAAAAGGATGAAATTATACTTTCATTTAGATCATAAAAATCTAAACAAAATAGGTTATTTATATAACACCAATCCTTTTAAAATACAGATTTACAAATGGCTACAATTCCACGTTATAAAATACTGTATCATTTTTTTATAAAAATATAGAATAAGCAATCAGTCAGTCAATATTATTTTAACATTAAATAATTGTATATTATCACGTTATGATCCAAAAAACACATTTATAATACTTTACTTATAAAGTATTAAATATTGGACAAAAAAAAACTGGAATGAATCATTCCAGTTTTTTTATTATTTTAAAAAAATATTCTACACTATTATCACTTTTAACTATTCATTAAAAACTCAATTTCATCAATCTCAATTGGTAAAGCCCCTGTTAAATTAAAATTACCATTCTCAGTAAGTAGATAATCATTTTCTAATCGGCAACCGATACCTTCTTCTGGAATATAAATTCCCGGTTCGCAAGTAAGCACCATTCCTTTTTCGAAAGGACGGGAATAAAGTCCAACATCGTGAACATCTAATCCTAAATGGTGAGCTGTACCGTGCATAAAGTATTTTTTATAAACCGGAAAATCAGGATTTTGTGCAGCAATTTCTTTTCTAGTGATCAAACCAAGTTCTAGTAATTCATTTTCTACCAAAGATGCCATTTGTTTTTCATAATCTTTAGGCAGAACTCCTGGCTTTATCAGCTTAGATCCTTCTTTCAAACAGTTCAATACTGACTGATATACATCTCGCTGGCGAGGTGAAAATTTTCCATTTACAGGAACACATCTTGTAGTATCCGAATTGTAATTTCCGTAGCATACTCCAAAATCGACTAAAACCATGTCTCCATCATTGCATATAGCGTCGTTTGAGTTATAATGCAGCGCACACGCATTTTTACCAGAAGCCATAATTGGTTTAAAGGCATGACGTGTTCCGCCATTTTTAATCAATTCGTAAGTAAGTTCTGCTTCTAATTCGTATTCTTTACAATTTGGCTTAACCGCTTTCAAAAGTCCTTTAAATCCTTCAATGCTTATAGAAATTGCCTTTTTTATAAGTTCAATTTCTTCATCGGATTTTACAGGTCTTAATTGTCGTGTTATTTTTGCTACTCTGTCATACTGATGTAAAGGATATTTCTCTTTACACCACTGTATCATGCGATCCTGCCTAGTAGTCATTTCAGAAGTGACTCTTTTTATATGTTCATTATGTCCTAAATAAAAAGTGTCGGCTTCAAAAGCGAAAAGTTGTAATGTTTTCTCAAACTCATGAACCCATTTTACGTTTTTAATTCCTGAAATTTGAGATACTTCTTCTTTGGTCAAAAAATCACCTTCCCACAACTTAGAATGCTCACTTACTTCTTTTACAAATAAAATTGCTCTGTTTTCTTCTTTATAAGCATCTGGATATAACAATAATATAGTTTCATCTTGATCAATTCCTGATAGATAAAATAAATCATTGTTTTGTGCAAAACCCATTACATCATCACAATTAGTAGGCATTACATCATTAGATGAAAGGATAGCAATTGCATTGGAAGACATTTCCTCGCAAAAATTATCTCTATTTTTTTCAAATAAAGAAGATGATATAGTTGCGTATCTCATAATTAACCTTGAAACATATTAGTATTTACAGATGTCGCTTTTCCTGAAATTATTTCAGTAACTATTTTACCTGTAGCCGGTGCAAGACTTAATCCCATCATAGCATGCCCTGTAGCCAATACCAAATTTTTTATATTTTTATCTCTTGCAATTACTGGCATTCCAGATGGCGTACAAGGTCTAAATCCGTACCACGTATCTTTTTCTGCCGGTCTATCTACTTTTAGGTCTGGATAAAACTCATTAATGCTATTTACAATTCCCTGAAGTCTTTTCGCATTGATTTTCGTGTCATTGGTGTGTGTGATTTCCATAGTTCCACCAAAACGAATATCTGTATTCATAGGAGTTACAGCTACTTTTCCTTCACACAAAATTGCTGGAATAGCAGGCTTATTCTCTTGATCTTTTAGAGTAAAACTATACCCTTTACCTGGTAAAATGCTTAATTTAATATTTAACTTTTTAGCAATTTCCGGGCTCCAAGATCCTGCAGCCAAAACAACCTCATCTGTAGAAAAAGTTCCTTTATCAGTAATAATCTCAGAAATTGAATTATTATTCAATGTAAAATCTTTTACCTGAATATTAGATATAACTTTAACATTCAATCGAGTTAATTCATCTTTTATAAATTGCATGAACTTTTGTGGATACAAATGTGCATCACTCTTATAATGTACTGCACCAATCACATCAGTTTTAGTTCCTACTTCCAACTTAGCCACTTCTGCTCTTGAAAGATAATCAACTTCTAATCCCAAATGTTCTGCATACTTGGCTTCATGACAAATTTCTTCTGCTACTTTATCTGTTTTATAAAGCATTAAAAGTCCTTTTTCTTCATAAAAATAAGAATTCTTTTCAAGAGCAAAATCACGATACAATTCTTTACTTAATAGTGATAAATTACGCAATGCTATCATCGAATTTTCGACATGCTTAAGATTTGCGTATTTGTAAAATTGCATCCCCCATTTTATTAAATCAGAACTCAATCTAGGTTTCACATAAAAAGGACTTTGACTATCAAACATCCATTTGATACCTTGAGCAATCATTCCTGGCTGTGCCAAGGGAATAATATGTGACGGAACAATCATTCCAGCATTACCGTAAGAACAACCATCACTTAAATCTGATCTATCAAAAACTACTACTTCATAGCCTTCTTTTGCTAAATAATAAGCTGTACACAACCCTATTATTCCTCCACCTACTATGCTTACTTTTTTCATTGTTATTATAAATGTAAAAATTCATTAGCCTGAAACCGGTTCAACGGCTAATGAATTTTATAGATTATTATTTTAAATTACTTGGAAACCAAATGCGTATGGATCATCCTCTTTATCGATTATGATATTATTATATCCATAAACTTTAGCCCATCCTTGAATGCTTGGTACTATTGCTTTTATATCTCCAATTGAGGTTTCTTCTACTACTCTACCGATAAATTTACTACCGATATAGCTTTCATGAATAAAATCTTCTCCTGCTTTTAATTTCCCTTTAGCGTGAAGCTGTGCTAATCTTGCTGAAGTTCCTGTTCCACAAGGAGAACGATCGATGGCTTTATCACCATAAAAAACCGCATTTCTACCCGAAGAACTTGGATCTAATGGATCTCCAGTCCATAGCATATGACTTACGTCGCGAATGGTATCATTTTCTGGGTGTATAAAATAGTCTGGATATTTTTCGTTAATGCGTTTACGAACTTCCTGACTGTATTGCACAATCTTAGCAGCTGTAAAATCCTGAACCCCTGAAAAGTTTTTTTGAGGATCTACAATAGCATAATAATTTCCTCCATAGGCTACATCAAAAGTGATTTCACCTAGTTCCGGACAGTCAATTGTTAGTCCTTCGGCTGCCAAGTAAGATTTCACATTTGTCAAACGAACCCAGTCAACTTTTTTACCTGTTTGTTGGTATTCGATTTCAACCAAACCTGCTGGAGCTTCCATTTTTATTTTTCCAGGAACTTTTGGAGTTACCAAACCTTCTTCTATAGCGATAGTAATGGTACCAATAGTTCCGTGTCCACACATTGGTAAACAACCTGATGTTTCTATAAATAAAATTCCAAAATCATTATCAGGATTACTTGGTGGGTATAAAATACTACCACTCATCATATCGTGACCTCGTGGCTCAAACATTAACCCTTTTCGGATCCAATCAAACTCGGATAAAAAATGTTGTCGTTTCTCACTCATGTTGTCTCCAACAAGATTAGGCCCACCACCAGCAACAACTCTTACAGGGTTTCCGCAAGTGTGAGCATCTACGCAAAAAAAGGTTTTTCTTGACATTTTTCTATATGTGAATATGTTTGTTTGCTATTTACTAATCTTAAAATTCCTAATGGATTTTCGTCTTGCAATTCAATTGGCAGCAAAGCATTTGGCCAATTTTGATAACTGAATGGTCTAACCCAACGTTTTACTGCATCTAATCCGACTGCTGTAAATCTAGAATCTGACGATGCTGGATATGGTCCTCCATGAATCATTGATGGACAAACCTCTACTCCAGTTGGGACTCCATTAAAAATAATTCGACCTACTCTATTTTGTAAAGCTGCTATAACAGCTTTGTAATTTTCTATTTCAGATCCTTCAGCAAGAACAGTAGCTGTTAATTGTCCTGCTAATTGATCAATAATTGAAGTCAATTGAGCTTCATCATCACACTGAACAATGATTGAAAACGGACCAAAAACTTCATGACTTAAAGTTGGATTTTCTAAGAACGTTTTTCCTTCTACTGTAAGCAAAGTTTGTGAAGCGAAATTAGGTGCTATTTCACCTTTATATTCAGCAACTGTTTGAACTCCGCTTTGAGATTTCAACAATTCTCTTCCTTGATTAAAGTCGGCATGAATTGAAGGGTGCAACATACATGATGGAGCAATTTTTTCAATTTCTGTAGATAACTCAGAAATAAAGCGAGTTAAATCTTCTCCTTTTATACCTAATAACAATCCTGGATTAGTACAAAATTGACCAGTCCCCAATGTGATTGAACCAGCATAAACTGTTGCCCATTTTTTGCTTTCGTTTTCTAAAGCTTTTGGTAAAACAACAACAGGATTTATACTTCCCATCTCTGCAAAAACCGGAATAGGCTCTGGACGTTGTGAAGCTAAATCATATAATGCTCTACCTCCTTTGATACTTCCTGTAAATCCAACCCCTTTTACAAGTGGATGACTTACTAATGCACCTCCAACAACAACACCACTACCTATAAGATTTGAAAAAACACCTTCAGGCATATTTGTCTTTTGAGCTGCTTTGATAACTGCTGAAGCAACCATTTCTCCAGTACCAATATGCATTGAATGGCTCTTTACAATAACCGGACAACCTGCTGCCAAAGCAGAAGCCGTATCTCCTCCAGCTGTTGAAAAAGCAAATGGAAAATTACTAGAACCAAAAACAACAATAGGTCCTATAGGAACAAGCATTTTACGCAAATCTTCTTTAGGAAGAGGTTGTCTATCCGGAATTGCAGTATCTAATGTTGCTTCTAACCAACTTCCTTCAATAAGCATATCTGCAAAAGAACGCAATTGAAAGATCGTTCTTCCTCTTTCTCCTTCGGCTCTTCCTCTAGGCAGTCCAGATTCAGCACAATAAAGATCTAATAATGGATCTCCAATTGCTAAAATTTCATCTGCAATTGCATTTAGAAAAGCTGCTTTCTCCTTGCCTGTACAGTTTTTGTAAACTTTAAAAGCTTCATTTGCCAAAGCAGCTGCTTCTTCAATTTCGGCCGAAGTTGCCTCAACAAATGACCATGGATTTTCTGTGTTTAACTGAGGGTTAAAAGTTTTAAAAGTTTTATCCCCACTAGCCTTTAATTGGCTTCCTATATAATTTTTCCCTGTTATCATTGTTCGTTATTTAATTTTGATTCTTTTACATTTAAACTATAAAACATAAATCCAAATCACTATTTATATCTGTATCTATAAAAATTTTGAATAAAGGGGTAGCCCACAAAAGAGCTACCCCAAAACCAACAATCTAAAAAAATTAAAAAAAAATTACACCAACACGTTACCGTTACAATTTTTGTAATCTGGTAATGTTGGTCTTGTTCTAAGTCCTTCAGCAATAATCGCTAAAACTTTTTCTCTTTCTTCACCTTGAAGTGGCAATCTAGGTGCACGAACAAACTCTGTTCCTAAACCTGTAGCTACTTCTGCCAATTTAATATTCTGAACTAAATGCGCATTAATATCTAACTCTAATAAAGGCAAGAACCATCTGTAAATAGCTAAAGCTTCTTCTATTCTTCCAGCTTTAGCTAAATTAAAGATAGCAACCGTTTCAGCAGGAAAAGCATCAACCAAACCAGATACCCAACCATGAGATCCCATCAATATGCTTTCTAAAGCCAAAGTATCTACTCCAGAAAGTATTTTCAAACGATCCCCAAAACGATTAATGATTCTTGTAACATTCGAAATATCTCTTGTAGACTCTTTTACAGCCTGAATGTTATCATATTTCAACATCTCTTCGAACATATCCAATGTAACCTCGATTTTATAATCAACTGGATTGTTATATACCATAATTGGCAATGAAGTGTTTTTTGCAACTTCTGAAAAATAAACAACTGTTTCATAGTCTGAAGCTGTATAACGCATTGGAGGCAACATCATCAAACCTTTTGCCCCATCTTCTTCTGCTTTGTTAGCTGCTGCAATAGCACCACGAGTCGTTTGTTCTGCTATATTCATAATAACAGGAACTTGCCCACCAACAATTCCAACAGTACCTCTAACCAACTCTCTTTTTTCTTCTTCTAGTAAGGTACTAGCCTCTCCTAGAGTTCCCCCTAAAATTATCCCGCTAACCCCTGCTTCCAGTTGTGCTTTTACATTTACTTCAAACATGTTGAAGTCTAATTTATCGTCCGCAGTAAATTTAGTTGTAACTGCTGGCATTACGCCTTTCCATTGAATACTCATAATCACTAATTTTTTTTATTCAAAATTAATTATTTAACACAGATAAAACATTCAATAAATTATCCAAAAGAAATATTATATTACCACATATATAAAAAAAATTGTTATTTTTGAATAATATATGCAAATTATTCCTATATTTGAAACAACCAAACCACTAAAAATGAAAGTATTCCCCTTTAAAATACCAAAACCTAAAGAAGAGGCTCTGATTTACCAAGAAGATCGAGAGATTGTTTTTTATGGAAAATTACACCAACATGAAGAAATCCAAATTAGCTATATTGCCAATGGAGAAGGAAATATTCTAGTTGGGGACACAATCACTGGCTACCAGAAAGGAAATGTTGTTGTACTGGGAAGCAATTTACCCCATGTGTTTAGAAGTGAAATCAACACTAATGAAACATCAGTCATGATGACTTTATTTTTCACAACGAATTCTTTCGGTAACAATTTTTTTGATCTCCCAGAATTTAAAACTCTTGAACCCTTTTTTGCCGCCATAAAAAACGGTTTCAAAGTAAATCAAATTTCACAAAAAACAGCAGATCAATTCAAAAAACTAAGAAATGCCAGTGAATTTGATCGCTTTTTGATATTTTTTAAAATAATCAAAAGCATTTGTCAGCATGAGAAGATAGCCCTTTCCAATTTCATCTATGACAAACCTTTTACCGATAGAGAAGGTAAAAGAATGCAATTAGTTTTTGACTATGTAATGACCAATTATCAACGAGACATTTCTCTTGAAGAAATTGCTTCTTTGTCTAATATGACCAAAAATGCATTTTGTCGCTATTTTAAATTAAGAACCAATAAAACTTTTTTTCAGTTCTTAATTGATATTCGCATAGAACGAGCAAGTAAATTATTATTGAAAAATCGTGAACTTTCCGTCATAGAGATTGCCGAACTATGTGGTTTTAACAATATTTCCAATTTTAACAGGAAATTCAAAGAACTGAAACATACCTCACCTTTACAATACAGAAAATTAAACGTTTAAAAATACGTATTACCTATTAAAAAACCTAATAAACAAAAGCCGACAATTAATTATTGTCGGCTTTTGTTGTATAAGTAGTATTTAAATAAACTACATCTGACTCAAAATTTCTTTTTTGAGAGCATCGTATTCACCTTGTAAAATCAAACCGTTATCAAGGAGTTTTTTATAATTTTGAAGTTTTGCAAAAAGCTCATCTTGTGACAGTTCACTAGCTTTCTTTTCTGCAGAAGCTGGTACTGGCTCTGCAACAGGCTCAGTATAATTAGAAACAACTGGCATTATTTCGGCAAAATCAGTTACTTCTTCTGTTTCTATCTCTTCAATCATTTCTGTTTCACCAATTAAAGACTCCAAAACTTCATTAGTAATTGGAGCAGCCGAAGCAGCTCCATTTTTCAAAATATCCAATTGCTCTTTGGCGTATGTAAATATTTTTCGAGCTTGAATCTTAGGAATATAATCTATCGAAACCTGCATATCTGTTTTAGTAGAAAAAGAAAATTCAGATCCAAGAATATTTTCTTTTACAAAAGTACCTTCAATATCATCCCAAGTGTAATCAATAAAATTCATAGACAGACCTAAATTTTTAGGCTGACAAATGATAATTCTTTTATTAGTCAATACAATACTATCCGGAAGCACTGTTAATCCTGGTTTTTTTTGTACGGCAATATATCCTACTTCTTCATTTTTCATTAAAATATCCTGCAATTTTGAGGTTACTTTTTCAATAGCTTTAGGATCTTGTTCTTCGTTTAAAAACTTTTTAATTTGTTCTTTCATTTTTATAATCTTGCTGAGTTGCTGTGTTTTTTATAATTGTTTATACAAAAGTAATGCCTAATTTTCTAATTCGATAATTTCGTTTTGAATTTTCCTTGTTAAACTTTTGAAAACCAACTCATATGAATGGTCTATCAATTCTTTAACAAAAGAGTCCGAGACATCTTTATTTACTGCAATAGTGTTCCAATGAACTTTACTCATGTGATAACCTGGCTGAATCGCATCGTACTCTGCACGTAACTCTTGTGCGCGTTCCGGATCACACTTAAGATTTATCGATGGACTTCCTTTTTCCCATTGTATTAAAGATGACAAAGCAAACATTTTACTACCTACCTTGAAGACCAAAGTATCTTCATCGAATGGGAAATGTTCCGTAACTCCTTTTTTAGAAAGGCAATATTCATAATAGGTCTCTAGGTTCATATTTTTTATTATTTTCCAATTTCACCCAAATGGGTAAACTTAAATCCTGTTTCATATTTTAATCCATACCCCAACATCCTATCCATAGAGGAGTGTGCAAATAAAATCACTCCTGAAAGTTGAATTGCCGAATTGGTGTAATAAATCCCAATCAAGTATACTACAATGGCAACACACCTATGATGCACTAAGTTATAACTAAAAGCTCCCACTTTATCTCCAAAAATATACCCAATCATAGAAAAATCCGGTACTAAAATTAAAACCAAAAACCACCACCAAGCATATTCCAATTGATTGAAAAAATAAATACCAAGTATAAAGAGCCCCAATTCCTCTAGTGCTATAACTTTTCTCATATGCTAATAATATTCATTTTTATTGATCTTATGTATTACATTTAAGAGTATGCAAATTAATTTAAGATAATACTTTTTTCATCATACTATTTTCTCCATCATTCTTTCTGGACAAGCCAATGCTTTAAAACCAAATTTTTCATATAAAAAATGAGCGTCTTTTGTTGCCAATCTCCATATTTTAACCTCTTTCAAAATCGGTTCTTCCATCATCGCTGAAATTAAGATTGATGAATATCCTTTTCCCCTATGTTCTTCGGTTATAAAAACATCCATCATATAAGCAAAAACCACATAATCAGTAATTACTCTGGCAAAGCCAATTTGCTTATCATCTAAATAAATTCCAAAACAAAATGAATTGTCAATTGTGGCTTGTACCTCTTTTATTGTTCTTCCGGCAGCCCAATAAATATCTTTCAAAAAATGTTGAATAAATGGTACATCTAGTTTCTTTTTATCTGTAGAAACGGTAATCATAATGTTTTATTTTAAATTTCTATTTACCCATTAACTAACATAAGGACGGTATAAAATGGGTTTACTTGGGCTCGCATCATTCTCGAAGGAGGCTATTTGCAAATTCAATACATAAATTCCGTCCTCTACCTCATCAGCAACATAAATCATTTCGGTTATGGTACTATTTAATCTTGCATCTGCATTTAAATTAATGACATCTTTTACATTCCAAAACGCTTTATGAGCCAATAATTTACCTTCATCATATTCTTTATCCACACTTGGTAAATCGATTAATAAATGCTGAATTCCGCTTTCGCGAATAAAAATTGCCGCATCTTCTGCCAAATAAGGCGGATTGGTATTCGAGTATTTCAGTGTTTTTTTGATTTTAAAATTGGGCATCGTACGGATAATTAAAGCATCAATTTTTGTATCTAGCAAAGTCAAACTACTCAACTCTCTTTTAATCTGATCTTTGGTAATCACACAATCCTCCCCTTTCATCTCGGGTACGATTGAAACCAATTCGGCCATAAAGAAGAACTCCTTTAACGATTGATTAATGCTGTAAAACTCTTTTGTAATATGCCCTAAACATTCTGTATGTGTTCCGTGTCCGTGCGGGTTGAAAGTAATATTATTGAAGTTGGTAGACGATTTGCCTTCCGAAACCTTGCCTACCCAATCATCAAAAACAACAGGCTCTATCACTGGTTTTTCTATATACCAAGCAATTGGATTCTCATCTGTATTCGTTATCGGAATCGAAATATCAATGGGTTTTGATAAATCGATTTTAAATTCGTTGTTGATGGTTGCTATCATAATTGAACACTTATTTTACGGATACTCTATTGCAGATTTTTTATCAGTCTTATACGCATCTACATCATCTGCAATCTAATTTTTATTCCAAATTTAAGTAAAATAAGTCTGATGCAATTCCGTCTGTCAAAAACTTTCCTTTTGGGGTTGGTTTCAAAATAGCATTTTCAATAAAAAGTAAATCATCGTTTAGGAATTTCTGAGCTTGCTTGAGTAAATAATCTAAATATTTACTTCCGAATTCAGCTTCGATTCTATCCAAAGAAACTCCCCAAATCGTTCGCAAACCTGTCATAATATATTCATTATAACGATCTGCTACGGTAAGAATCTCAATTTCATTGGGTAGTACATCTTCCTGAATAGATTTTAAATAGAGAGAATTATTCGAAATATTCCAACTTCGTGTAACACCATTATAACTATGCGCCGAAGGACCAATTCCTATATATTTTTTCCCCAACCAATAAGCTGAATTGTTCTTTGAAAAATAATTGGCTTTCCCAAAGTTTGACAATTCATAATGGATAAAATCATTGGCCTCCAATGTTTCCACCAAAATCGTAAAATGCTCTTGCGCCGATTCATCATTGGGTTTAGCTATTTCTCCTGTTTGAATGAGTTTATTCAAAGCCGTTTTTGGCTCTACCGTCAAAGCATAACTCGAAATATGTGGTATATCAAAAGACAAAGCTGTTTCTATATTTTGTTTCCATTTCTCGTTACTCATTCCCGGAATTCCATAAATCAAATCGAGTGAAATATTATCAAAATATTTCGTCGCTTCTTCCAAACATTTTTTGGCTTCTGCTGAATTATGCGCACGATTCATCATGATTAAATCATCTTCAAAGAAGGATTGAATTCCAATGCTTAGTCTGTTGATTGGAGTTTCCGACAATTCAATTATTCTTTCTTTCGATAAATCATCCGGATTCGCCTCAATTGTTATTTCTGGGTTTTCGGATATTTTGTAATTTTTGTATACTTCGTCAATCAAAAATCTTAGTTCTGAAATCTGCAATACAGATGGGGTTCCTCCCCCGAAATAAATAGTTTCTACTATTTCATCTTTAAACTCACTTTTACGCATTCTGATTTCTTTAGCTATAGCCAAAACCATCTCTTCTTTCTTCTTCATTGAAGTCGAAAAATGAAAATCACAGTAGTGACAAGCCTGCTTGCAGAATGGTATGTGTATGTAGATCCCGCTCATTTTAATTAGATAATTTGTCAATTAGAAAATTAGATAATCCGTCAATTAAATTATCTCATTGTCATATTGACTCATTGATTCATTTCTTAACTCTATCTTCATTTTGCTTCACAAAAGCATCCCAACCAGTATAGCTTTTTTCGCCAATTACTCTTCCTGAATTAAAAAAATGACAAACTGCAGCTGCTAGTCCATCGGTACTGTCTAGATTTTTAGGCAATTCTTTTAATCCTAATAATTGTTGAAGCATTTTCGCCACTTGCTCCTTGCTGGCATTTCCGTTTCCGGTAATGGCCATTTTTATTTTTTTAGGCTCATACTCAGTAATGGGAATACCTCTGGAAAGCCCTGCTGCCATTGCCACGCCTTGCGCTCTCCCAAGCTTCAACATCGATTGTACGTTCTTGCCAAAAAAAGGTGCTTCAATCGCAATTTCGTCTGGGTGATGGGTCTCAATTAGTTCTATAGTTCTTTCAAAAATGATTTTTAGTTTTTGGTAATGATTGTCGTATTTAGATAATTGCAATTCGTTGAGTTGCAGAAATTGCATTTTCTTATTGACAATTTTTATCAATCCAAAACCCATAATAGTGGTTCCCGGATCTATTCCTAATATAATACGTTCTTCTGTCAAGGTCTATTTTTAAATTATGGTAATGATGCTGTTTTGATTTACTTAGTCGAATTATTTTCCATTTCTTCCAGCATCTTAATTATTTTATCTAACTTTTCCGTTTCGATTTTATCCAACCGGACTGCCAAAGCTTCAATTTCCAGCTTCGCATCAACATTCGTCTGATAATCAGATTGTGCCTGAACCCTGTCTCTTTCGCTTTGTCTGTTTTGAGACATCATAATAATCGGTGCAGCATATGCAGCCTGTGTCGAGAAAAGAAGATTCAGTAATATGAAAGGATAAGCATCCCAATGGTATATATAACCAACAACATTCAATCCCATCCATACCCCTACAAATACAGTTTGAATAATAATGAATCGCCAAGATCCCATGCCTTTGGCTACAGAATCAGCTAAACGACTCCCAAAGCCTAATCCCTCTCTGTGTTTTTCGTGCCAAGTTTTGTTATTGCCCATTTCTTTATAGAATTAGTTTTATGTGTATCATTCAAATATTACACAAAGATAACCGAAGTTAGCACAGGTTTTCACGAAGTTTAGAGCTCATAAACAAACTAAAAAATTTGTAAATCTCTATTGACCTTTGCTTGGCTTAGTCTTATAGTTTTTCCTTTACTTTGCGGTATGATTTCAATACCTCACAAAACTAAGCAATTCCTTGTACTTCTAATCAAACTTTTGATTGTTGGAGGTGCCTTTTATTTTATTTACAACCAATTGGCCAACAACGACAAACTGGACTGGCAAAAATTCTTGGTACTATTCCATAAAAACTGGTCGGTTTTGGGAATCAGCTTTATTTTGCTATTGAGCGTATTGAACCGCTTATTCGAAATTTTAAAATGGAAATATTTGGTTTCCTATCTTCATTCTATTTCTTTGGGCGAGGCTACCAAACAAGTATTGGCAGGACTTACAGCGGGATTATTTACACCAAACGGCGTTGGCGAATATGCCGGAAAAGCATTGTATTTTGATAAAAAAGATACTAAAAAAGTCGTATTTTTAAACTTGGTTTGCAACGGAATTCAAATGATTCTAACCATAATTTTTGGCATTTTTGGATTATTGTATTTCAATGCACAATACAATGTAATCACTCCAAAATCTATTGCTATCCTTTTTGGAATTTGTTTTTTACTTTTTGGAATATTATTTTTTTCAAAGAAAGTCAATATCAAAGGGTATTCTATCGAGAAGCTGATTCATAAAATCAATGAAATCCCAAAATCAATTCATCAAAAAAATACCATTCTGGCAATTCTCAGATATATAGTTTTCTCGCACCAATGCTATTTTTTGTTTTTAGCTTTTGATGTTGATTTGCCTTATTTAATTTTAATGTCAGCCATAACCAGTGTTTACTTTCTGGCTTCTTCATTGCCTACTTTTCAGTTTTTGGACTTTGCCGTAAAAGGCAGTGTGGCAGTTTACTTCTTTGGGATATTAGGTGTAAATGAGTGGGTAGTGGTTTTTATCTCTACGCTAATGTGGTTTTTAAACGTTGTTCTACCTGTAGCCATTGGAAGTTATTATGTATTGAATTTTAAAGTATCTCAAACCCCAAAAGAAGGAACCGTAAAAACAAATTAATCCTATAAAGTATGATTGCAATTATTTTTAGTGCGATTTTGCTCGTTTATCTGATTACTATTGGTTGGCTCATTTTTGGTTTTACCAAAATAAATTCTTTTGAATACCTTGGCTTAACGCCAAAAACAAGCTTTAGCATCATTGTTCCTTTTCGAAATGAAGCCGAAAATTTACCGGTTTTATTGGATAGCTTTTCGAAATTGAATTATCCGACAAGTTTATTTGAAGTGATTTTGGTTGATGACGCTTCTGATTTAAAATTTGAGATTAACGATTTTAGATTTCAAATTTCGTTAATTGACAATATTAGGATTTCAAATTCTCCCAAGAAAGATGCTATTACAACTGCCATGAAAATCGTAAAAACCGATTGGGTCATCACCACCGATGCCGATTGTGCGGTTCCTAAAAATTGGTTGTTAAGTTTAGATAATTTTATTCAGCTAAATCACGTTTCGATGGTTGCAGGTGCAGTTACCTACGATTGCCAGAACTCCTTTTTGCATCATTTCCAACAATTGGATTTGGCTAGTTTACAGGGCGCAACCATAGGCAGTTTTGGAATTAAAAATGGTTTTATGTGCAATGGTGCCAATTTTGCCTACACCAAATCATTTTTCCAAAAACTAAATGGCTTTGAGGGCAATAATACAATTGCCAGCGGCGATGATGTTTTTTTGTTACAAAAAGCCATATCCAAATACCCAGAAAAAGTCGCTTATTTAAAATCGAAGAATACTATTGTAACCACAAAACCTACGAATGATTGGAAATCGTTGTTTTACCAACGTGCTCGCTGGGCTTCTAAAACCACATCCTATCAAAGTAGTTTTGGAAAAAAGTTGGGACTGATTGTTTTTATAGGGAATTTTAGTTTTATTTCTTGTTTTGTTCTTACTCTTTTTAATTTACTACCTTATTTTTTTATTGTTTTATATTTCCTGATCAAATTTAGCATTGACAGACTATTAATAACACAAACCAATCATTTCTTGACTAAACGCAAAATTCGTTATTTGCTTTTAAGTAGTTTGTGGTATCCATTTTTCAGTTCCGCTGTTGCTTTGTATTCTATTTTTGGAAAATACGAATGGAAAGGGAGGAGATTTTAGATTGCAAATTTTAGAATTTAGATTTTTGATTACCTCTATTAAGTAAAAATCAAAAATATATTCTACTCCACTTTTAGAATTACAGGAAGTATAAATTGGGTCTTTACAGGTAATCCGCGTTTGATTGCTGGATTGATTTTAGGAAAATCTACTAAACGAGCTTTCAAGATACTGTCAATTTTTATGGTATCATAAGCAACCGAATCTTTGGGAAATTGCGGTTCGAATTTCATTGTTGCATTAGGAAAAATAGTCACTTTTACTTCAATTGTGTCTAACTCCGGGTAAAGCATTGCTAGAGTGTCATTACACAATTTCTCCTGTATTAATTGCGTTAAAACCTCAAAAAAACATTGCTGACGCTGTTTTTTGTCTTCAATTTTTTCACAATCAACAACTGATGGGTATTCATCAACTTCTTTCCAATTGATTGCCTTCAATTCCTTTTGCAACAATTCCTTTTCAGAAGGAACTTGCTTGTCAAAATATTGACAGGAATTAAAAAGAATGAATACTAAAAAAAGAGAATACTGCTTCAATGTTTACTTTTTGAATGGAATTAATATGTTTTATAAAAATACAATTATTTTTCTCATATTCGTATATGAAATGTGTATTGCATTTTCGGCATCAAAATTACTAAAAATATTTTTATGGATATCCTGCTTTTGTTATTAGGCTTCGCTTGTGTTGTTGTTGGAGTTTTTGGTAGTTTCCTTCCTGTCCTTCCTGGGCCAAGCATTAGTTGGATTGGAATTCTATTATTATACTTTACTACAGCCGTTTCTGCTAATTATTGGATTCTCGGGATCTCCTTATTGATTACTATTATACTAACCGTTTTAGATTATATTATTCCCGCCAAAGGGACCAAAAAGTTTGGCGGGAGTTCGTATGGCATCTGGGGAACCAATATTGGTTTGGTCGTTGGTATTTTCACCCCTATTCCTTTGGGTTTTCTAATAGGACCGTTTGTTGGCGCTTTGATTGGTGAACTTATTTATGACAACAAAGATCATCAACGCGCTCTAAAAGCTGCCACAGGCTCACTATTGGGCTTCTTAGCATCCTCATTTATGAAGTTTGTGGTATGTATGATGTATCTGGGATTGTTTCTTTGGATTGTATGGCAAAATAAAGCCATACTGTTTTAAAATTATACATAAAAAAAAGCCTTTCCGTTAAGAAAGGCTTTAAACAATATTTGCGGTCTGGACGGGACTCGAACCCGCGACCCCATGCGTGACAGGCATGTATTCTAACCAACTGAACTACCAAACCCTGTTTTATTGCGAGTGCAAATATACAATAGATTTTCGTTTACGCAACTATTTTATAACACAAGATTAAAAAAAAATTTCAAATCCCTTTAGAACCCCTTTAAAATCAAAAAAGCCATCCGTAGATTCTGAATAAATTCAGAAGCATTGGAAAGCTTTTCATTGGTCTAACTACAAACCGATCTCGTCCTTTGACGAGAAAACAACACAACTAGCTTTAGATATTGTATATTGGCAAAAAAAGCCTTTCTGTTACGAAAGGCTTCCCCAATATTAGCGGTCTGGACGGGACTCGAACCCGCGACCCCATGCGTGACAGGCATGTATTCTAACCAACTGAACTACCAAACCTCTGCTTTATTGCGGTGGCAAAGATACAATAGATTTTCGTTTACACAAGCCTTTTATCAAAGAATTTTAAATGTTTTTTTGTAATATTATCCAAAGTTTTGTTTTTCAACCAAGTACGTCATTAAAATTTTTTCAAAACTTTCACCTACTCCAACCGGAATGTACTTAATTTTGTTTTGAGCACAGGTCAAAGCGAGCTTTTTGAAGTAATCACTCACCTGTTTTTCGTATTCTTCTTTCACATTATCGGCAAAAACCACTACCTCATCTCCAGTTTCTACATCAATAAACTTCCTTGGAGCATTGTCAAAATCAAATTTAAGCTCCGTTTCATTATCAACCACATGAAACAAGACTACTTTATGCTTATCATGTTTTAAATGCTGTAATGCACTGAAAAGTGCTTCTTCATTTTCAGACTGAAACATATCCGTAAACAAAATAATCATCGAACGACGATGGATTTTCTCAGCAATCTGATGCAAATAAGTAATTGTATCCGTCTGCTTTTTCTCTTTTGAATTATCCAAAAGCTCTTCCAGCTTGTTCAAAATCATTCTATGATGACGATCACTTCCTTTCTCTGGCGCATAATACTCATAACTATCCGAAAACACACTTAATCCAACTGCATCTCTTTGCTTCTTCAACAAATTCATTAAAACTGCCGATGCCAATACCGAAAAACCTATTTTACTTTCATAAAACAACTGACCGTTCTTCAATTTGGGATAATGCATCGATGAGGAGTTATCAATAATAATATGACATCTCAAGTTTGTCTCCTCCTCAAAGCATTTGGTATACAAACGATCAGTCTTGGCAAATAATTTCCAATCAATATGTTTAGTGCTCTCGCCTGTATTATATACTTTATGTTCCGCAAATTCTGCCGAAAATCCATGAAACGGACTTTTATGCATTCCAGAAATAAAACCTTCCACCACTTGATTGGCTAGCAATTCTAAATGCTGAAAACTAGATATTTTTTCTATTTGTGATTCAATCTTCATCTTTCAAAAGTATTTAAAAAGATCGAAAGATTAAAACAATTTAATGATTGAAAGATTGTTAAACTCAATGAATAAAAAACAATAGAGCATAATCTTGATGTACACCACAAAAAAAGGCCTGACTTTCGTCAGACCTTTTTTAATTATTTCAATTTAGATTACAACAATGCGTCTAAGCTATCTGCATATGTTTGTTTTGGAGCTACTCCAACTTGTTTTCCTACTACTTCTCCGTTATGGAAAACCAATACCGTAGGAATGTTTCTAACTCCATATTTTGCAGCAAATTCTTGGTTTGCATCTACATCAACTTTTCCTACAACAACTTTTCCTTCGTACTCGTTGCTTAGTTCATCAATGATTGGTCCAACCATTCTACAAGGTCCACACCATGCTGCCCAAAAATCTACCATTACTGGTTGCGTTGATTTCAAAACTACTTCTTCAAAAGTAGCATCTGTTATTGCTAATGCCATACTATTTTATTTTATGTTAAATGCTTATTCCTTTTAACTAGGGTACAAATTTAGAAATTAAAAACCAACCAAACGTCATTCCCAAATTAGTTTTCATTATAAATGTATTATTAATAGTTATCTCTAACCCTTCTTTAATTTTTAAGATACCGCTTTAATTCGTCTATATACCAAAACAAGCCCAATGAACAAGCTATTTACAGCTACATACTTAGAAATCTATTACCTCAAAAATCCTTTTACTAGAGTTCTATTATTTATCTCAAATCAAAGCTGGTTGACAAAATCATATTAGATTCATCAAAAACATTGGCATAATACATTCCTTTTGTCAAATCACTTACTGGGATTTCAGTATCAACCGTAATCGATTTGCTATTATAATTCACAGTGCTTATAATACTATAAACTAGACTCTTTTTACCAAAAAGTATAGTCTTCTTTTCACCCAAAACATTATTGATGTTGTCAATGATTTGAATATAATACTTTTTTTCTTTGCCTTTAGACAGTTTATTTTCAGCAATTGTAAAGCTTATTTTCAGCAAATCTACCTTACTTGCCTTGTCGGTTTCAAGTTGCTTACCTGAATTTCTTAGTTTGAAAGGTGTAACCTTAAAATCAAGATATGATAATACCGCAGCTCCTTCTATTTTATCACTCAATTTTTTGTTTTGAGTTTTCAAATCACTGTTCTTAGACTGTAGATTATCGTTATTTTTCTTTGTTTTTACAAGTGCTACACTTGTACTATCAGCCTTCTTTTTATATCTGTCCAATTCTTTCATCAAAAAGAACACATTATTCTGAAGATCTTGCGACTTTTTCTGATACTTTAAATTCAAGCTTTCACTCACATCTGCTTTTTGATACTCTGCGATTAATTTTTTCAATTTGGTACGTTCAGCCACCAGTTGTTTAGACAAATTACTATTATCTACCAATACTTTATTAAGCTTTGATTCAGATAATCGCAATTCTTTCAGGGTATATTCTTTTTGATTTTGGAGTGTTGCTATAACTTCTTTAGAACGATCTGACCTTTTATTAATATAAAATAACCCGCTTAACAACACTAATGTCAATACAACTATGACCGTTTTAAAACTTTTATTGATTAGATTATTACTCAGTTGTTCATTTTCCATTCTTTTGGATTTTATTTTAATGATATGCCTGCATCCAAATCATTAATAAACAGTCATAAAAAACTCTAAACCACAACATGAATGTGTCCGAAATTTACACAAAAAAATCAATCTAAGTCCTTTTTTTAATAAGATCTCCCAGCTTTTTTCGCCTTCAAAAACAAATCACTCATAACTCTCTAGAACCTAGATATAAATGATTCAAAAAAAATTCACCTATAAATCACAATTATTCTACCTACATCAAATTAATGTAGGATTTAGAAGAAGAATTAACACGAATTACACAAGTTCATACGATTTTATTCTGAAAATAAGCCGAACAAACGACGACAAACTGACGAAACAATTTCTTGTCTGATCTTTGCTAGTAAGAATAGACACAAGTCAGCCTAGAGGCAGAATTATTATTAAATATTTTGTTTAACAACAACAGCAGCACTTCTTTCAGTATTAATTTTTCTGTTTAATGAAAAATACAAAACAATACCTAAAGCCCCAATCACACACATAAGTACCCAGTTGGTCATAAAGCTAAATTTTCCAATTACAGCAAATCCTATTTTAGGACTCAGGATTTGTGCTAAACTAAAACACATTGTATACATTCCCATATATCGTCCTTTAAAGCCAATTTTAGCTCGTGACAAGGCAAAGGTATTTGAAAATGAAAAGATTAATATCTCTCCTATCGTAATCAAGATAATACTCAATAACAGCACAGGAATCCAATTAGCAACCAGTAAACAAAAGAAACCTGACAGCATAAAAAACGAACCAAAAAGTATTACTCTGGAAGGCTCCGTTTTTCTTTTTTCCAAATAGCTCACACAGGGCATTTCCAGCAAAAAAATAATCAATCCATTCAAAGATAAAATCAATCCAATTTCTACTTCATTGAGGTGAAATTTAGTGGTGTTATAAACTGGAACAGTAGTAAACAATTGAAAGAACAAAAAGGCTGTAACAAAACTGGCAGACAAGAAAACAATGTAATTAGAATCTTTAAAAACATTAAAACTAACCTTTGCTTCCTCTACCTTCAGTGTTTGAAATTGTGTTATTTTACGTTCGTCAATAAGCAACATAAAAACAACAATTGCAATAACACATGTTAGTCCATCCGCCCAAAAAAGGTATTCATAATTGCCACTAGCAATAATAAGCCCTCCAAAAACTGGCCCTGAAACCAATCCTAGATTTACCGCAAGACGAATCAATGTTAATGATCTTGTTTGATTTTCTTTGGTACTAAAATTCCCCACTGCCACATACATGGCGGGCTTATACATATCTGCAATAGCGCTGATTACAAATAAACCAATGCAGATTTCTGTAAACTCATAAAGAAACATCAAGGATATAAATCCAAGTCCAACGAGTAATAAACTCAAAAGCATGATGGTATAAAAACCAACTTTATCTGTAAGTTTTCCCCCAAGCCAAGTCCCAGCAAGCGAACCAAGCCCTATACAGGCCATCATCCAGCCCACATCTTCAAAAGAAAATGAAAGATATTCGTGCAAGTATTTAGCCAAAAATGGCATTACCATTGCTCCTGCTCGATTAATAAAGGTAATAAGTGTTAGTATCCAAATCTCTTTAGAAAAACCTCTAAAGTTATTTATATAGGTATTTATGTAAGTTTTCATTAAGGGGGTGGTCTGTAAAAAAGTGGTAAATGTACTGTTATTTTTCAAAATTGCTTTTCAATTTTATAAAACCGAAAAGGCAATTTGTGATTTTGCCAAACTACATAATTAGTTTCTATTCTCAATGCATTATTATTAATTATTTTCGAATAATTTGGAACTATTTAATCTTCGATTTCCTGCTGTAATTCAATTTTTTTAGTCTCACCCTAAAGACTAGGTGCAAAATGATTTTCTCTTGCATTAGCGTTCCAATAAACTTTAGACCAAAAAAAAAGACCCTCTTTTCAGAAGGTCTTTAATATATATTTCAATCGTATTTGATTATAGGCTATATTTCAATCCAAAAGTCAAACCTAATCCACTAATTCCAACATAAGAACTAATATCATCAGTAGCTTTAGTATTATCAAAACCAGCTGCATTTGTTACCTTACTGTTAGAAGTAGTATTAATTTGCTCAACATAATCTACGTGACTTGCAGAGTAAGATGCATCAGGACGGAAACCAGTTGGCGTGTTTAATTTATCTACACCATTTTCAGTATACGTTTTAGTTTCTTTAGTTTTTCCGTGAACTGTAAAATTACGGTATTCCAATTCAGCAAAAACAGAAATGTTTTTCCCTAATTTATAAGATGTACCTAAAGCTGCCATGAAACCAACTGTTGGGTTTGGCAACACCACTTCTTTACCATACGTATTTGTTACACCTGCAGGAGTTGTGTAAGTTCTGTTTGTTTTGATTGTTAAATCCCCTACAACTGGAACAATAACCCCAACTTTAGAATAAGGCTCAAATCCTTTAGTTTCACCTAAAAACAAAACAACAGCTGGAGCTATATCAAAAGCTGTGATTTTCCCTTCAGCTTTTCCTGAAACAAAAACACCTGGTGCAACTAATCTATTTACAGTCTCAACCATAGTTTTGCTAGCACCTGTGAAATAATTGAATCCCATCTCAACTCCTAAACGTGGTGAAAAACGATATCCTACATTTAAACCTGTACGGAATCCTTCTCCAAAAGAACCATGATTTGTTTCTCTAGAAACCAAAGTAGTTCCGTTTGCAGCATATACATCTGTATTAGGCAATGCTCCAGAAACTACTGGAAATTCTGTAGCTGCAGTTTGTACAAAATAAGAACCTCCTAATTTAAAATACCAAGTTTCCGGCTTACTGTCTGCAGTAGTTGTTGTAGTTTGACCTACCATAGTCATTGTAGAAACCAATAATCCGAATAATAATAACCCTTTTTTCATATTTCTTTGTTAATTAATTTGCACAAACATAAAATATTTTTAGATATTTTTAACAACTCTTTTAGTCATCAAAACTCGCAATTAATACTATTTTTAATACTTGGGCTAATTTTTTACTATGCATGCATAATTTTAACACAAAAAATATAAAATCACTTTAATTTTAACTTTTAAAAAATTAATTTAACTTAAAATTAATCTGCATTTTCTCTAATTCGAACAATAATTCATTCGAAATTTGAACTTTCAACTTCCTACTTGCCATCGATAATTTGGTTACTACTTTTATTTCCTCTACTTCTGTTACTGTTTTACTCTCAACCACTTCGGCTGCCTCTTCATTTTCATCCACAAAAGTTTCTTCTTCGCTTTCTGCAAACTCAGGGGTTGTTTCTACGATTCGTTTTATCTTTTCTAACTCCATGATTTCAAAAGTAACGGTGTTATCACCTTTATTTTCTTGAAAAAGGCGATTCAGTTTATGGATAAATTCAGCTTCCAAGTCTTTTATATTCAACAAAAGGATCAGTTTTTTAGCAAAAGTACTCAACACATCCTGCAAGTATTGAACCAATACAAATTGCATTCTTGGCTCTGCTTTTTTACCTGTTTCCTGGTTTGTCCAACCTTCTTTTATCAACACTTTCATGAATGTAAAATTGTTTTGGATAAAGAAATGTCTAAACCTTAAATACTCTTCTCCAAAAATTTTAAATTCATAACTTTCGTCATATCCTTCTAACATAAAGGTTCCCCAACCTTTTCCGTTCTTCGCTACACGATGCTGTACATTGGTAATAATTCCCCCAAAGGTCAAGTTCTTACCTACATATTGCTCCATATTTTTTAAAGCTTCGAGTTTGGCATTACAAAAATATTTCATTTCAAACTTATAGTCATCCAGCGGATGCCCTGAAATATAAATTCCAACCACCTCTTTCTCTTTGGCTAATTTCTCCATCGTACTCCAATCTTCACAAGGAGGCACGATTGGTTCCGCTATTTGTACATCGCTGGTTTCACCAAACAAACTTACTTGCGACGAGTTTTCATTCTCCTGAAATTTAGATCCGTATTTAATGGATTTTTCATAAAATGTAATTCCGTCTCCATCATCATGGAAATATTGTGCTCTAGTTGTCCCTTCGAACGAGTCGAAACCTCCAGCCAAAATTAAATTTTCAAGTGCTTTTTTATTTGCAGCACGCAAATCAATACGCTTGGTTAAGTCAAAAATAGACTTGTATTTTCCGTCTTTTCTGTTCTCTACAATAGTTTCTACAGCTCCTTGCCCTACTCCTTTTATAGCACCCATTCCAAAACGAACTGCGTAATCATCATTTACCGTAAACTTATAAAACGATTCGTTGACATCTGGCCCAAGAACCTGCAATCCCATACGCTTACATTCTTCCATAAAAAACGACACCTGCTTGATATCACTCATGTTATTAGATAAAACTGCCGCCATATATTCGGCAGGATAATGCGCTTTTAGAAAAGCCGTTTGATAAGCAATCCAAGCATAGCAAGTAGAGTGTGATTTGTTGAAGGCGTAACTCGCAAAAGCTTCCCAGTCTTTCCAAATTTTTTCTAACACCGCTGAGTCGTGTCCTTTCTCAGCTGCTTGGGCAACGAACTTAGGTTTCATTTTGTCTAGTACGTCCTTTTGTTTTTTACCCATCGCTTTACGCAAAACGTCGGCCTCACCCTTTGTAAACCCTGCCAAAGACTGAGACAAAAGCATTACTTGCTCTTGGTAAACCGTAATTCCATAGGTTTCCGACAAATATTCGGCACAGGCATCTAAATCGTATTTGATTTCTTCATCACCATTCTTTCTTCGAACAAAGGATGGAATATACTCCAAAGGTCCTGGACGATACAAAGCATTCATCGCAATCAAATCTCCAAAAACTGTAGGCTTCAAATCCTTCATGTATTTTTGCATCCCGGGTGACTCGTATTGGAATATCCCAACCGTTTCACCTCTCTGGAACAATTCGTAGGTCTTGATGTCGTCAATCGGGAAAGTGTCTGGATCTAATTCGATTCCAGTTCTATATTTTACCAGTTTTACTGTGTCTTTAATCAAGGTTAGGGTCTTCAGACCCAAGAAGTCCATTTTTAACAGTCCGGCGCTTTCGGCAACGGAGTTGTCAAACTGGGTTACGTATAAATCCGAATCTTTGGCTGTAGTTACCGGTACATAATTAGTAATATCCGATGGCGTGATGATTACCCCACAGGCGTGAATACCTGTGTTTCGCATCGATCCTTCCAGTATTTTTGCCTGCTGGATGGTTTCTCCTGCCAAATTATCTTCATTGGCAATCGTAATCAGTTCTTTTACATTTTCAAACTCATCCGATCGCAAGGCTTTCTTGACCTCCTCTTCTTTTTCCGAAATAAAACGGGCCAAATTCCACTTAGAAGGCATCATCCCAGGAATCAACTTTGCAATTTTATCGGCTTCAAACAAAGGCAAATCCAGCACACGAGCCGTATCACGAATTGCTGACTTGGTTGCCATTTTACCGTAGGTAATAATCTGCGCTACCTGATTAGCTCCATATTTTTTGATTACATAATCCATTACTCGACCTCGTCCTTCATCATCAAAATCGATATCAATATCGGGCATGGACACACGATCCGGATTCAGGAAACGCTCAAAAAGCAAATCGTACTTTATCGGGTCAATATTCGTAATTCCTAAACAATAAGCTACGGCGGAACCCGCTGCCGAACCACGACCGGGACCAACCGAAACGTCCATTTTCCTAGCTTCCGCAATGAAATCCTGTACGATTAGGAAATATCCCGGATAACCCGAATTGGAAATGGTGAGTAACTCAAAATCCAATCGCTCTTGAATGTCGGGAGTAATTTCGCCATATCTTTTTTGTGCCCCTACCATTGTAAGGTGTCTTAAATAAGCATTTTCACCTCGAACACCTCCATCTGTCTCGTCTTCCGGTACAACAAACTCTTGCGGAATATCATATTTAGGAAGCAATACATCGCGATACAGCGAGTAAATTTCTACCTTATCTATAATTTCTTGAATATTGGCAATGGCTTCAGGCAAATCCGCAAAGAGTTTTTTCATTTCCTCTTCCGACTTATAATAGTATTCCTGATTAGGTAATCCATAACGATACCCTCGACCACGACCAATAGGCGTAGCCTGCTTCTCTCCATCTTTTACACACAACAAAATGTCGTGCGCATTAGCATCTTCTTTATTTACATAATAAGTATTGTTGGTAGCAATTAACTTTACGTTGTGCTTTTGCGAAAATTCAATCAAGGTTTTATTTACACGATTTTCATCCTCTTGATTATGACGCATAATTTCAAGATACAAATCAGAGCCAAACTGTTCTTTCCACCAAAGCAAGGCCTCTTCGGCTTGATTCTCACCAATATTCAGGATCTTACTCGGAATCTCTCCGTATAAATTCCCAGACAAAACCATAATGTCTTCCTTGTATTTTTCGACAATCGCTCTATCTATTCTGGGTACGTAATAAAATCCTTCTGTATAAGCAATAGAAGCCATCTTGGCTAAATTATGATACCCGCTCTTGTTTTTAGCCAGCAAAACCACCTGATATCCATTGTCTTTTTTGGATTTATCCAAATGGTTCTCACAGATATTAAATTCACAACCTACAATAGGTTTGATTTCAGTTTCCGTTGGCTCTTCTCCATTTTCTACCAAATCTTTGTTTTTGGAAGAAGCTGCTTTGTTGTGATTCATGACCGCACTCACAAAATGGAATGCCCCCATCATATTCCCAGTATCTGTCATTGCTACAGCAGGAAATTTATTTTTGGCCGTAACCGAAACTAAACCTCCAATACTTATGGTCGACTGTAAAACTGAAAACTGTGTATGGTTATGAAGATGTGCAAAAGACGCATCTATCAATGCTTTTTTATTATCGGCTAGTTCTTCTTTAGAAACCGAAAAAGTGTTTTTTTCACTAAATTGAAGTCGGATTTTGTCCGATGCTTCTTTTAGGTTGATATGTTTTAAACCGATTAACTCAAACTCAAGCGGATTTTTACTTTTGAAATCCTTAAAATAACCTACCTCAACATCTAGTTCTTCTTTGGTGAAAACATCCCTACGGATTAATTCCAGGAAACAACGTGTGGTAGCCTCAACGTCGGCGGTGGCGTTGTGTGCTTCCGCAAATGTAGTTTCAAATAAATATTCGTGTAATTCTGTTAAGGTTGGTAATTTGAATTTTCCTCCACGACCTCCCGGTAATTTTAATAACGAAGCTGTAACCTCAGTACAGGTATCCAGAATTGGCATCTCTCCCATAGGCGAAGCAACTCCCATTCTGTAGAATTCGCAACCCATAATATTGACATCAAAACCAAGATTCTGACCCACAATAAATTTGGCTTTGCCTAAAGCAACGTTGAATTTCTCTAAAACTTCAGCCAGAGAAATACCTTCTGCTTCGGCCAATTCAGTAGAAATTCCGTGAATACGCTCAGCATCATACGGAATATTGAATCCTTCCGGTTTTACCAAATAATCCTGATGCTCGATAAGTTTCCCCATGTCATCGTGCAACTGCCATGCGATTTGCACACATCTAGGCCAGTTGTCTGTGTCAGAAATGGGTGCTCCCCATTTCTTGGGTAATCCTGTGGTTTCGGTATCGAATATTAAGTACATAGTTTCTAAAAAGCAAAAATTAAAGTTCTCAATCCTAAGTTTTGTATCACCCTAAAATATTGATTTTATGGATTATAAAAAACATACAAACTCAAAATGGCAGAGGGTCAAATTTAGTTTTTTTATAGGGATTGAGGCACGGAAGTTATTAACAAAACCGCATTAAAAAAAAGCAAACTTCAAGTACTATATTTTGTAGCTTCATTCGTAAAAAAAATAAAAACTACTCTAATCATAATGCGATTTGAGTTGAGGATACTTCATTATCAGCAAAACTCCATATATTTCATTTAAAGCTATTTATCGGAGTAGATAAACAACCCAACACCTGAATAATTTTTAAATTTTACCCCTTTTGATTCTTCCCAAAAACCTATTTCTTAATCAAATATCTATCTCATCTCTTTTTTTGGATGTCGTAGTTTTTATCAAAAAAAAGGGAGGCAAAAAACTCCTATTATGTATTATCAATAACTAAATAAATTGATTTTTTTATTCATTTTTATAAAACTGCCAAGATACAAACTACGACAACAACCGTTGTTTTTTGATATTTTTAGCTTATTTTTTAAACAAATACCTGTTTTAAACCCCGTTTTTGCGATAAATTTACGAATTATCAAAATCTCGACAATTAACATTAAAGTAACTTTGAAAAGAAATTTAAAGTCAAATTGAAAAGAATATTTTTTTGTCAAAAATCATCAACTAAAGTACAATAGATACTTAAATCCTTTTTTGGGTATCGTATAAAACCTTTTTTCAAAATTGGCGCCTTTTTTTTCTTTTCTAAATTTGCGTTCAATGATATAATTGTTAGGAATTTTATCCTAATTGTATAAAGAGAAATACACTAAAAAATAGTTAAAAATGAGTACTACATTATTCGACAAAGTATGGGATGCACACGTGGTGCGTAAAATAGAAGATGGACCAGATGTGTTTTTTATTGACCGTCATTTCATTCACGAAGTGACCAGTCCTGTTGCTTTTTTAGGTTTAAAAGAAAGAGGTATCAAGGTATTATACCCTGAACGTACCTTTGCAACAGCAGATCACAACACCCCTACTATTAACCAACACTTACCTGTTACCGATGCTTTATCTGCTAATCAATTGAAAGCACTTGAAGATAATGCAGCTGAATATGGTATTTCTCACTGGGGATTAGGACATCAAAAAAACGGTATTGTTCACGTTGTAGGTCCTGAAAACGGAATTACATTACCTGGTGCAACTATTGTTTGTGGTGACTCTCACACTTCTACCCATGGTGCTTTTGGAGCTATCGCTTTTGGTATTGGAACTTCGGAGGTAGAAATGGTTTTGTCTACCCAATGCATCATGCAGCCTAAACCAAAGAAAATGCGTATCAACGTAAACGGAAAATTGAGCAAAGGTGTTGGTCCAAAGGACGTAGCACTTTATATCATTGCACAATTAACCACTTCTGGAGGTACAGGATATTTTGTAGAATACGCAGGAAATGTTTTTGAAGAAATGACTATGGAAGGTCGTATGACCGTTTGTAACCTAAGTATAGAAATGGGATCCCGTGGTGGTATGATTGCTCCTGACCAAACTACATTCGATTTCTTGAAAGGACGTTTATATGCTCCAAAAGGTGAAGCCTGGGATAAAGCAGTTGCCTATTGGAAAACTCTTAAAACTGATGCTGATGCTGTTTTTGATGCTGAATTGAACATCGACGCTGCAGACATAGAACCAATGATTACTTACGGAACCAATCCTGGAATGGGAATTGGTATTACAAAACATATTCCAAACGCGGATCAAGTTGAGGGTGGTGAAGAAACCTATAAAAAATCTTTGGCCTACATGGGCTTTCATGAAAATGACGTCATGATTGGCAAACCTATTGACTTTGTTTTCTTAGGAAGTTGTACCAATGGTCGTATTGAAGATTTTAGAGCTTTTACAGAAATTGTTAAAGGCAGAAAAAAAGCAGACAACGTTACTGCTTGGTTAGTTCCGGGTTCACATGTTGTAGAAGCACAAATCAAAGAAGAAGGTCTTTTAGATATCCTTACTGAAGCTGGTTTTGTATTGCGTCAGCCAGGTTGTTCCGCTTGTTTGGCAATGAATGATGATAAAGTTCCTGCCGGAAAATACGCTGTAAGTACATCAAATAGAAACTTTGAAGGTCGCCAAGGTCCTGGTTCCAGAACATTACTAGCAAGTCCTATTATGGCTGCTGCTGCTGCCGTTACCGGAAAATTGACTGATCCGAGAGATCTTTTATAAGAAGCAATAAGCTTTAAGCTATAGGCTTTAAGCAAGTAACGAACATCTAAAAAAGGCTTACAGCTCATAGCTTACAAGCCTAAAGCAAATAATAATACAACTGTGGGAAAAGCCTAAGGCCTAAAGCCTACAGCCTAAAGCAAAACAAAATGGCATACGATAAATTTAATATCCTTACTAGTAGTGCAGTGCCACTACCAATAGAAAACGTAGATACGGATCAAATCATTCCTGCTCGTTTCCTGAAAGCTACAAAACGTGAAGGTTTTGGAGACAACCTTTTTAGAGACTGGAGATACAATGGGGACGATACTCCTAAAGCAGATTTCGTTTTAAACAACAAAACATATAGCGGAAAAATATTAGTAGGCGGAAAAAACTTTGGTTCTGGTTCTTCAAGAGAACATGCAGCTTGGGCGGTTTATGACTACGGATTCCGCGCAGTAGTTTCTAGTTTCTTTGCAGACATTTTCAAGGGAAATTGCTTGAATGTTGGTGTTCTACCTGTACAAGTTAGTCCAGAATTTGCCGAAACTATTTTTAAAGCTATCGAAGCTGATCCTAAAACAGAATTAGAAATCAATTTGCCAGAACAAACCATTACGCTTAAAGTAACTGGTCAAAAAGAATCTTTTGCCATTAATGGATACAAAAAAAACAATATGATTAATGGCTTTGATGATATTGACTATTTGCAAAACATTAAAGAAGAAATTACGGGATTTGCAGATAAACTGCCTTACTAAAAAAACAAATACAATTAGTTAAGCAAGAAACCCGACACATTTTTCAAAATCTGTCGGGTTTGTAAATAAAAATAGATATGGTTTTAGAAATGGCTATTCTACAGGTAAAAAAAGGAGAAGAAACTCATTTTGAAAGAGACTTTGCCATTGCCAGTCAATTTATTCAATCGATTCCTGGTTATATACATCATAGTTTGAGAAAATGCTTTGAGGAAGAAAACAAATATTTGCTACTGGTTGATTGGGAAAAATTAGAAGATCATACCATTGGCTTTAGAGAATCCGAAGCCTATTTCGAATGGAAAAAATTGTTACATCATTATTACAATCCATTCCCAGTTGTAGAACACTATGAGATGGTTTTTGAGAATAAAAAGCAATTTTAAATTATAAAAATGAAATCAACATTATCTGAAATACAACAGCGCTTTGACAATGAAGTAGAGCGTTTTTCTAATCTAGAAACAGGCCAAATCAGTACTATTGACGCCACTTTGAGTTTAGAATTATTAACCCAAGCAGCTAGCGCCTGTTGCCCTGATGCCAAACAGGTTTTGGATTTGGGCTGTGGTGCAGGCAATTATTCTTTAAAATTATTAAGTCTTATTCCTGACTTTGATTCCACTTTGATTGATTTGAGTCAACCTATGCTGGACAAAGCAATAGAAAGAATTTCTAAAGTTTCTAAAGGGAAAATCACTGCTATTCAAACCGATTTTTTGAATATGGAATTGCCTGATGAAACTTTCGACATTGTGGTTACTGGTGCTGCCATGCATCATTTAAGATCAGATGAAGAATGGGAAACGGTCTTCACCAAAATATATAAAAGTTTAAAAAAGGGAGGCTGTTTTTGGATTTCAGATTTAATCAAACACGATCATCCTGCTATTGACCAATTAATGTGGAAACGTTATTCGGATTATTTACAATCTGTTGGTGGTGTAGCCTATCAAGAAAATGTATTTGATTACATTGCCAAAGAGGACACACCACGATCAGTAATCTACCAATTGGATGTATTAAAAAAAACAGGATTTTCATATGTTGACGTCCTGCATAAAAACAGTAATTTCTCTGTGTTTGGAGGAATCAAATAATCAAATGAACGCTAAAAGACCATTTTAATCAAAAATGCTTCATCAATACTAACAGCAATAAAAATATGGAAAAAAGAAAAATTGAAATAATGGATACTACACTTCGCGATGGTGAACAAACCTCGGGAGTATCTTTCTCTGCTGCGGAGAAATTAACCATTGCACAATTATTGCTTGAAGAATTAAACATTGATCGTATCGAAGTTGCCTCTGCCCGTGTAAGTGAAGGCGAATTTCAAGGTGTAAAAGGCATTATGTCCTGGGCTCAGGAAAAAGGATATGACAATCGTATCGAAGTATTGGCTTTTGTCGATGGTGGTATTTCTATAGAATGGATGAAAAAAGCTGGAGCCAAAGTTCAAAATTTATTAACTAAAGGCTCTTTAAACCACTTAACACATCAATTAAAAAAAACACCTGAACAACATTTTTCCGAAATTGCCCAATCTATTGCTTTTGCAAATGAAAATGGAATAGCCACAAATATCTATCTGGAAGATTGGAGTAACGGAATGCGTAATTCCCCTGAATATGTTTTTCAATATTTAGATTTTTTAACGACTCAACCTATTAAGAGAATATTATTACCAGATACTTTAGGTGTTCTTATTCCAACTGATACTTTTGAATTTATATCTAAAATTACCGCCAAATATCCCAACATACATTTTGATTTTCATGCTCATAATGATTATGATCTAAGTGTTGCCAATGTTATGGAAGCTGTAAAAGCAGGTATCAACGGATTACACGTTACCGTAAACGGAATGGGTGAACGAGCCGGAAATGCTCCTCTGGAAAGTACCGTTGCTGTAATAAATGATTTCATTACAAATGTAAAAATCAATATAAAAGAATCATCTCTATACTCCGTAAGTAAATTGGTCGAAACATTTACAGGTTATAGAATCCCAGCAAACAAACCTATTGTAGGTGATAATGTTTTTACACAAACCGCAGGAATTCATGCAGATGGTGACAACAAAAACAATTTATATTTTAATGATTTACTTCCGGAGCGTTTTGGAAGAAAAAGAAAATATGCTTTAGGTAAAACATCCGGAAAAGCCAATATCGAAAAGAATCTTCAAGAATTAGGATTAAAACTAAATCCTGAAGATTTAAAATTAGTTACCCAACGAATCATTGAATTGGGAGATAAAAAAGAAACTGTTACCAAGGAAGATTTACCATATATCATTTCTGATGTATTAGACAGTCATTCTTATGAAGAAAAAATTGTAGTAGAATCGTATATCTTGGTTCACTCCAAAGGATTACGCCCTTCGACTACACTTTGCTTAAAAATTGATGGAGAAATTATAGAAGAAAATGCACAAGGTGATGGACAATTTGATGCTTTTATGAATGCACTTTCTAAAATTTATAAAACCAAAAAAATGGTTTTACCAAAATTAATCGATTATGCGGTTCGTATTCCTCCTGGCAGTAGCTCGGATGCATTATGCGAAACCATCATCACATGGACACATAACGGAAAAGAATTTAAAACAAGAGGATTAGACTCTGACCAGACCGTTGCCGCTATCATTGCTACTCAAAAAATGCTGAATGTAGTTTCTAATTAAAATATGAAAGATTTAAAGATTAAAAAATTAAAACTCCAATCTTTAAATAATTAAATAATTCAATCTTTAAATAAAAAATATAATGAAATTCAATATTGCCCTTTTAGCCGGAGACGGAATCGGACCAGAAGTAATAAACGAAGCTGTTAAAGTTTCGGATGCCATTGCCAAAAAATTCAATCATGAAATCACTTGGACACCTGCTCTTACCGGTGCTTGTGCTATTGATGCCGTTGGTGTTCCTTACCCAGACGAAACACATGAAATTTGTATGGCTGCCGATGCTGTTCTTTTTGGGGCTATTGGACACCCAAAATATGATAACAACCCAAGCGCAACCGTTCGTCCTGAACAAGGACTATTATTAATGCGCAAAAAATTAGGTTTGTTTGCCAATGTGCGCCCAACCTTTACTTTCCCGTCATTGATTGATAATTCTCCATTGAAGAAAGAGCGTATCGAAGGAACCGATTTGGTTTTCTTAAGAGAATTAACCGGAGGAATTTATTTTGGAGAAAAAGGAAGAAGAGACGATGGTGAAACAGCCTTTGATAATTGTGTATACACTAGAGACGAAGTTAAACGTTTAGCAAAAAAAGGATTTGAACTTGCAATGACACGTTCAAAAAAATTGTGTTGTGTAGATAAAGCGAATGTTTTAGAAACTTCTCGTTTGTGGAGAGAAACCGTTCAAGCTATGGAAAAAGATTATCCTGAGGTTGAAGTGAGTTATGAATTTGTAGATGCGGTTGCAATGCGATTGGTACAATGGCCAAACTCATATGATGTATTGATTACGGAGAATTTATTTGGAGATATTTTGACAGATGAAGCTTCTGTTATTTCGGGATCAATGGGATTAATGCCATCAGCTTCAGTGGGTGAACATACTTCATTATACGAGCCAATACACGGATCTTACCCACAAGCAACGGGCTTGAATATTGCTAATCCACTAGCAACTGTTCTATCTGCTGCAATGATGTTTGAGGATGCCTTTGGATTAAAAGCCGAAGCAGATGCTATCAGAACTGTCGTTAATAAATCTTTAGCAGAAGGAATTGTTACCGAAGATTTAGTTGCCAAAGGAGCCAAACCTTACTCTACTAGTGAAGTGGGTGACTGGCTTGTTGCCAATTTGTAAAATAAAACACAAAAAAAGGTGTCAATTTACATTGACACCTTTTTTATAATATGATTGAAAAAAATATTAATATCTTCCTCTGTCTCCACCGCCACGGTTTTCTCCACCACGGTTGTTTCCGTATCCTCCACGGTTGTTGTTAAAACTTCTTCTTTCACTTTCTGGTTTAGGTTCAGATTTGTTTACAACGATTGAACGTCCTTGAACTGTAGCCCCATTCAATTCGTCAATTGCTTTCTGAGCTTCATCGTCATTTGCCATTTCAACAAAACCGAATCCTTTACTTCTTCCTGTAAATTTATCTGTGATAATTTTAACTGAATCAACTGCTCCGTAAGCCTCGAAAGACTCTCTTAAATCTGCTTCCTCAATACTGAATGGAAGGCTTCCAACAAAAATATTCATAAGTACTTATTTATAATAGTTAAAACAAATGTAGACTATTTTTTTTCTAAATAACTATAAATTAGCTTATTTATGATATAGAATCATTTGGTTTTGTATTGAATCTCTATTTTTACACTGAAAAACCAACTATTTTTCTCTTTATCAATTTCAAAAAAATAAAGAACAAAACACTTCTAATACATTATCAATCATTAAAGTAATAATCATATTAGTTTGTTTCAATAAAAAATGTATCTTTGCACCCTTAATTAATCGAGGTCGAGTACCTCAAAATTTAATCACACGATTATGTCAGTAAAAATTAGATTACAAAGACACGGAAAAAAAGGAAAACCTTTTTACTGGGTTGTAGCTGCAGATGCACGCTCAAAAAGAGATGGTAAATACTTAGAAAAAATTGGTACTTACAATCCAAACACCAATCCTGCAACTATCGATTTAAATCTTGATAGCGCAGTAAAATGGTTGCACAATGGTGCTCAACCTACTGATACAGCAAAAGCTATTCTTTCTTACAAAGGTGCTTTATTGAAACACCACCTTGATGGAGGTATCCGTAAAGGAGCTTTGACTCAAGAGCAAGCTGATGCAAAATTAGCAGCTTGGTTAGAAGCTAAAGCTGGAAAAGTTAATGCTAAAAAAGACGGTTTATCTAAAGCGCAAGCTGATGTTAAAGCTAAAGCTCTTAAAGCAGAACAAGAAGTTAATGCAAAACGTTTAGCTGCTGCTGCACAAGCTGAAGCTGATGCTATTGCTGCTGCAGCTGCTGCTGAGGCTCCTGCTGAAACTGAAGCTGAAGAAGCTCCTGCTGCTGAAGAAAATAACGAAACAACTGAAGCATAATTTAGAAGGCGAAAATGCGTAAAGAAGATTGTTTCTATTTGGGTAAAATCGCCAAAAAATTTAGTTTCAAAGGTGAAGTTCTGGCTTATTTAGACACAGACGAACCTGAGTTATACGAAAACTTGGAATCAGTGTTTGTTGAATGCAACAAACACTTGATTCCTTTTTTTATTGAAAATAGCTCCTTACACAAAAATGATTTTCTTAGAATCAGTTTCGAAGATATTGATACAGAGGAAGCTGCCGATGCTTTAATTGGCAACGATTTATACCTTCCTTTAAAAATGTTACCTAAACTTACAGGTAACAAATTCTACTTTCATGAAGTTATTGGTTTTGAAGTAGAAGACAAACGCTTGGGATATGTTGGAGATATTCAATCAATCAACGATACCACAGCTCAGCCTCTTTTTGAAGTACTCAAAGGAGACACCGAAATCCTTATCCCTATGGTCGACCATTTTCTTGTAAAAATTGACAGGGAAAACAAAAAAGTCATTATGGATTTACCTGAAGGACTAATCGAAATGTATCTTTAAGAAAAGGTTCTGTTTCCAATCGTTTTTTCAGTTTAAAAAATCTAAAATCAATATTCGTTACCCGAGTCTAAAAGGCGAACTGACGAAGTAATCTACAATCTGAAATCTAATTTCCCATGTTTACTTTCAAGCAATTTTCTGTTAAACAAGATAAAACAGCTATGAAAATTGGAACTGATGGCGTTTTATTAGGCGCTTGGGCTCCAATAGAAAACAATCCTTTTAGTGTTTTAGACATTGGAACCGGAACCGGTATCATTGCTTTAATGCTCTCACAAAGAAGTAATGCCCAACAAATTGATGCTTTAGAAATTGACGAAGACGCTTACGAACAAGCCGTAGACAATTTTGAGAACTCTCCTTGGGGTGACCGTCTTTTTTGCTTTCATGCAGGATTAGACGAATTTGTCGAAGAACCTGAAGATGAATACGATTTAATTGTTTCCAATCCTCCCTTTTATACCGAAGACTATAAATCCGAAAACGGACAACGTGATCTTGCCCGTTTTGCTGATGCTATGCCTTTTGAAGACTTAATTGAAGCCGCAGATTTATTACTTTCAGAAAACGGTGTGTTCGCTGTTATCATTCCGTTCAAAGAAGAGGAAAACTTTATTGCTCTTGCTAAAGAATACGAATTGTATCCTATAAAAATCACTAGAGTTAAAGGAACTCCTACCACCGAAATCAAGCGCAGTTTATTGGCTTTTTGCCGAAATGAAAACGCTACTATTTTGACAAATGAATTGATAATTGAAACAGCAAGACATGTCTATACTCCTGAATATATTGAACTGACTAAGGATTTTTATCTGAAGATGTAGTTTCACATCCTCAGAAATGAAATTGTTGTTTCTCCAGTAATCTGGATCTTCTTTAAGTTTTACATCAAGTTTTAATCAATTGATTATTTCTACATTGTCAGTGTTTATATCTACAGACATCAAATCGTAATTCAACACATTTATTCTTTTATTGTTTTGAAAATAATTGTTTTCAATTTTCTCATTACAATAATTTACGATATAGTTAATAAAATTAATATTAATCTGTCAACCTATTTTAGGACGGTTCAGAAGAAAAAATCTTTATGGTGGTTTCATTTAACTATCAACTACTTCGCTAGACAATATGTACTGCCTGGATCAACATCCCCTTCTGGAAAATTTTTACTGTAAAAAGTTCTTTTAACAGTAAAACAGTCGTCGTCAATACTCACAATTGTCATGATAATTCTGTCTCCTAATTCCATCTGAGATTCGCCAAGCTTTTTAACGCAAGTGATTTCATATTCACAGTCGCTGATCCATTTAACACTCCAAACCAATTGAAGCACTCCATTGTCATAACTTTCTTGAGTGGCGCCTTTTACCACAAAAGTCCTTTTAGGATAATCCGGATTATACGCTTTGAAGTTTTTAAACTTACTGCAATTTAGAGCTTGTGTTTGTGTTTGTGAATACCCGATTGACCCTGCTACTAATAATAAAATAAGCGCTATTTGTTTTTTCATAATTTTGATTTTGGCTGATTTGGGGAAAACTGCTGATTAACATCTATTAATCTATCCTCCAATATTACAAAATTACCTAGTTCTAACCAACACTTCTTGCTTACTTTCTTATATCTCTTTTAATTATCAGTTTTATCTTAAAACAGGAGATAAGTCCAATACTACTCTGCTCTAAAAATATCCCTAAACTGGTAGAGAATACGTTCTAACAATCTCAAATCTTCGGTTACAATATCCGCAGAGCCTTTCATCTCTTGTTGAAAAGGAATTTGCTTTTTATAAGAAGACTCTAATCCATTTGGCAAAGATACATCTATTAGCAAATTACCTTCTTTATCTGGTACCAAAGAAATATTACTTACTTTACCTCTTAAAACACCAAACTCTCTATCCGGGAAATTAAACAAACGAATATTTACTTTTTGTCCCACTTTAATTTTTCCGGAATTCAATGCAGGAGCTTTTACTTTACCAAGGTATCCTTCTTTTATTGTAGGTATAATTGAAAATACATTGTCTCCAGTTGTTATGGATTGATTCTTTGTCCAAACTTGTAAAAATGTAACCACACCAGAAACAGATGTTTTTAAAGTATAGGTCAGTTCCCAATCTTTTATTGCTTTTTTCAATTGATAAAAAGCTTGTGTGACACTTCTATCTAAATTTACCGTTTCTTTAGTCCCATTTATCTGTGAACTTTGGCTTGATTTTGTGTTATCAATCAAAGATGACTTTAATTGAGATATTGAGGACAATAGACTTTTATAATTCTTTTCGGCTTGTAGATATCCTAATTTTTTATTTTCAAAATCTTGTGCAGAAACAACTCCTTTGTTATATAAGGATTCAAAACGATTGACATCATTTTTTTGAAGTTGCAATTCGCTTTCATTTATTACTTTTTGTTGCTCTAACAACTTCAAACGCGCTCTTATTTCAATATTCTCAGAACGTTGTGCTTTGTTTTCTATTTGATAAGGTTGTAGTTCTGTATTGAGTTCTTCTGCCGAATATTCTTTCTGGAAAATAGCATATGCACTTTCTATATCTCCTAATTGAGCATTTTGAAGTAAATGAAAAGGGAATTTTGCAGTTCCGTTTAGATCAAAATGATTCAAACAATTCTTTAAAACAAATACATCTTTATAATTGGCATTATTCTCAATTATGGCAAGTGTCGTGTTTTCTAAAACTGCTGTTTTATCTTTTACTAAAATAGCTTCGATTCTTCCAGTAGTTTTAGCCACTATTTTTTCTGGTGGAATTGCAGTTGTAATAACAATTTCTGTGCTTACTACATCTGGATACTTTAAGAACCAAGACACACAAAAAAGCATTACTATGATTCCAAAAATTAAAACCGTTCCCCAACGAATCATCCAGTGCGGAACACGAGTAAGAATATCTTGAACTTCTTCACTACGAAGTTGAAAGTCGGTATTTGAAGCAGGTAATTCAGGCATTTTTTTATTGTTGAATTTTAGATATGATTATTTTTATGATATAATTTGAAAAACTGAAACTGGAAGACTGAAATAAAAAACTTCTTATTTCCAGCTTCCATAATCAAGCTTAGTTCCCTAATTGCAATTGATTTCTAACCAATTCAAAATAGTTCCCTTTTTGTTCTACCAATGCAGAGTGGCTTCCCATCTCGATAATTTTTCCTTTGTCGAGTACCACAATTTGGTCGGCATTCATCACTGTACTTAATCGGTGTGCAATAACCACCACTGTTTTGTTTTTGAAAAAAATATCCAATTTACCCATAATTACTTTTTCATTATTAGCATCTAAAGCTGATGTTGCTTCATCAAAAAATAACATTTCTGGGTTTTTATAAACTGCTCTGGCAATAAGTAATCTCTGCTTTTGTCCAGTACTCATCCCTACTCCTTCTGTACCTATTTTAGTATTGTATCCTAGCGGTAACCCTAAAATATATTCAGTAATATTAGCCACATCAGCGGCATAGACTAATCGTTCTTTATTAATTATACCTACTCCTACCGCTATGTTATTGGCAATAGTATCATTAAATATAAAGCCTTCTTGCATTACAGCACCAATATTGTCTCTCCAAGATTTTTGTGCTATATTCTTGAGTTGCGTATTCCCTAAATTGATTTCTCCTTTGTCTGGATCATAAAATTTAAGCAACAATTTCATTAAAGTAGTCTTTCCACTTCCGCTTACACCTACGATAGCGGTAACTTTTCGGGCTGGAATCTTTAGATTCAAATTGTCTAATACCGGAATATCTGACCCCAAATAACGATAAGATAAATCCTTTATTATTATATCACTGTCCTTAGGAATATCATGTGTTTGATGTATTTCTTGTTGTGATTCATCTTCTTTTTCGTGAATTTCTGACAAACGCGCCAATGATATTTTTGCATCTTGCAATTCACGAACAAACTCGATAAGTTGGGTAATTGGACCATTCAAACTCCCAACAATAGAGCTTATCGCCATCATCATCCCCAAAGTAATAGATCCATCTATCACTAATTTTGCCGAAAGAAAAATAATAAAGATATTTTTTAATTCATTTATGACAGACGAACCAATCGTTTGCGTTTGTTCTAATACCAACCCCTTTATAGATACCCTAAACAATCTTGCCTGTACATATTCCCAACCCCATCTTTTTTGTTTTTCGGCGTTATGCAGTTTAATTTCCTGCATCCCGTTTATAAGTTCCATTACTTTGCTCTGTTCCTGACTTACCTCCGAAAATCGTTTATAATCCAATTCTTTTCGTCTTTTAAGAAACAAGGTAATCCAACCAAAATAAAGAAGACTTCCCGCAAAAAAAACAAAGAAAATCTTTAGGTTATAATAGGCTAATACTCCTCCCATAATAATCATATTGATTACAGAAAACAATACATTTAAGGAAGATGTGGTTAGAATTTTTTCTATACGATGATGATCATTTATACGCTGCAGAATATCTCCTGTCATCCTTACATCAAAGAATGAAATGGGTAAATTCATTAATTTTATAAAGAAATCTGAAATTAAGGAAATGTTTATTCTGGTAGAAAGATGTAAAAGTATCCAACTTCGAATAAGCTCTAAGCCTGTTTTCCCGGCAAAAAGAAACAATTGCGCAAACAGAATTAAATAAATAAAATTAATATTCTGGTTCTGAATCCCTACATCGACAATACTTTGTGTCAAAAAAGGAAAAATTAACTGCAATAAACTGCTTGCCAATAAGCCAACTGTTAATTGTATTAAAAATGACCTGTATCTCAATATGTATTGATACAATAAACCAAATCCTAATCCTTTGTTCTCTTCTTTTTCAAATTCAGATTGAAAAAATTTAGGGGTAGCTTCCAGTAATAATGCTATACCTTCTTGTGTAGTATCATCGGCATTATTACCTATCCAAAATTTTATAAAATCTGATTCACTATAATCGATTAATCCAAAACCAGGATCTGAAATAAAATATCTCCCTTTTTTAATATTATATAGGATTACGTAGTGTTCTTTGTTCCAATGCAAAACACAAGGCAAAGGCACTTCATCTAAACTTTTTAAATTGAGTTTTACCCCTAAAGTTCTGAAGCCTATTTTTTCGGCAGCATCACTTAAAAACAATAAATTACTGCCCTCTCGGGTCGTCTCGCTATAATCTCTTAATTCTTGAATGTTTATGGATTTGCCATAATACTTGGCTATAATTTTTAAACAGGTAGGGCCACAATCTTTAGAATCGGCCTGTTTGTAGTTGGGGAATTTCTTCAATTTTAACTTATTTTTTTTCGAAAGCAATTTAGTACAAAATATTTTACTTATCAATATTAAAAACAATAAAGAGGAAATAAATTTCCTCTTTATATTTATAACAATTTAGTAACCTTTACTATACACAAATATTTTCTTTTACTGCGCATTTACCAGTAGTTGCATTATATGTACCTCCTTCTTCTGCACACTCGGCAGCAATCATTGTCCAATAAAAAATTTTGATGCATCCAAATCCTCCATTAATTGATTTTTGCTCTTTTTGGGTTAATTTTTGAGCTCCTTCTAAATTCAAAATATTTTTTAACATAATATATTTTTTATAGTTTGGTTAACATCCCAATCCTTTTAAGATACTTGGGATTTGTATCTTTTTATCCTTTCACCTCATTAAGGTTCTAGACAATACCAACATGTCCCGCTCACGCAACATTGCCCTTTCGGACATAAATGAGTCGCATCACAAGCCATTCTACCACCATTAATTGATTTTTGCTCACTTTTAGTTAATTTTTGAGCACCTTTTAAATTCAAAATGTTTTTTAACATGATTATAGTTTTTATTAATTTAGTTAAAATCTCAATCATTTAAAGACACTTGGGTTTGTCTCTATATTTCAAGAATATTTTAGTGTGCCTTTAAATTTGAATTAAAATTCTCCTTTCTACAAATACTTTCTCCTCAGAAAAGTTATTCAGGAAATATTTTAATTCATTACTATCGTATTATAAGAAGAAAATTATTCTATTGAGAAACAACAACCTCCTCCAGCTAAAGGATATTCTGCAGGGCATGGTCCAAATCCTTTATATATAGCCCATCCACCACTAATTGCTTTAGCACAAACTTCAGTTATCCCTCCATTAATACTTTTTTGCTCACTTTTAGTTAATTTTTGAGCACCTTTTAAATTCAAAATGTTTTTTAACATGTTATCCTATTTAATAGTTTTACTAAAATTATTTAAAGTTACTTGGGATTCATCTACAGTATTAAACTGTTTTAACAATAAATACAAATCCAAGTTCTACCTACGCGAAGTGGGCATGAATACAATTCGGTCTCAGGATCATAACAAGTTGGAGGAACATCTCCTCCATGAATATTTTTTTGCTCGTTTCTTGTTAATTTTTGAGCTCCTTCTAATTTTAAAATGTTTTTTAACATGGTATCGATTTTAAAATTAAAATTCTTCACACACTAACGCTCTGCAAGTATGATTAATTGAATTATAAGTTGCATTTGGGTATTCCACTCTACACTCTGCTAAAGAATTACCTGGATAATATGCAACGTAACAACCTACTGGAATACCTGCTTTAATGTTTTTTTGCTCTTTTTTAGTTAATTCCTGAGCTCCTTCTAAGTTTAAAATGCTTTTTAACATGATATAATATTTTATGGTTAAGTTAATATCCCAAATTATTTAAAGACACTTGGAACATGATGTCGATTGAATTTCAAATAAAAAAGCTATGAAATAATACTCTTTATTACATAGCTTTTTATTTTATGAAAAATAATTATGGACACATTATTCCATTCTTAACACATTTATAAGGACCTGAATCCTCACATTGATGTGTTCCGTATGGACAAGTATTGAATCTAGTTATTCCTCCATTCAATGATTTTTGTTCCTTTTTACTCAATTTTTGAGCTCCTTCTAAGTTTAAAATGTTTTTTAACATAATATAAATTTTAAAAGTTTGATTAGTTCCTCAATTTTTAAAGACACTTGAGGCTTGTGTCTGTGTCTGTAGTTTGTGAGTATTATACCTCGTCAGTACTACAGATCCATCTCCAACGACCGTTTTCGAAAATACGAATTGGGTATCCAGTTTCACAATATGGAAGACCTCCTTTAATTACTTTTTGCTCTTTTTCAGTTAACACTTGAGCTCCTTCTAGGTTTGAAATTTTTTTTAACATGGTAATAGTTTTTAATTAATTTAGTTAATATCCCAATCATTTTGAAACACTTGGGACTTGTGTTTTTTATCTTAAAATGAGGAAAAATTGATGTATTATTCCCTAACATTAATTTTGCATTGCTATTAGAAAAGCACTTTTTACTTCTACACTAACAGAAAAAATACAAAACGCTTACTTAAAAACAGGCCTGACCAATAAGTCTGCAGATTCCCTCATCACTTCCTGCATAACAACAGTAAGTACCCGAAGAACGAGGACAAACTCCCCCTACACAAGCTAAACCGCCTTTTATACTTTTTTGTTCATTTTTAGTCAGTTTTTGAGCTCCATCTAATTTTAGAATATTTTTTAACATGATTATAGTTTTTGATATTTACTTAATACCCCAATCTTTGTGTAACACTTAGGGCTTGTGTCAGTGACTCAATCAATATTTAAAATTTATTACGGTAACTCTGGACGACATGGGCTAGCACAAGCTAAGCTGATGTACTTACATCTATTTGTAGTTGGATCAATACAATCCTTTAAACCTCCGTTTATACTTTTTTGCTCATTTTTAGATAATTTTTGAGCTCCTTCTAATTTTAAAATGTTTTTTAACATGGTCATAATTTTTATAGGTTAGTTAATATCTCCTCAATCACTTTAAAGTACTTGAGAATTTAGGTTAGGCTTTTAAAATCTAAATAGTGAAATTAATTACACTTCTTCTGGTTGCGGTTTACATCCTACTTTTGTACAATAGTATCTAGGATTAATACATCCGTCTATAGCGCAAATATGAATTCCCCCTGAAATATTTTTTTGCTCGTTTTTACTTAATTTTTGAGCTCCTTCTAATTTTAAAATGTTTTTTAACATGATTCTAGTTTTTGTTGATTTAAAAATTCCCTCAATCATTTAAACACATTTGAGGCTTGTGTCTAATTTTTAGGATAAACTCTACATATCCCTAATTCATCATTACAGTATGAACCTTTAGGACAACTACCATCAGGTCTGCAAGCTAGCCCTCCATTAATGCTCTTTTTCTCGTTTTTACTTAATTTTTGAACTCCTTCTAATTCTAGAATGTTTTTTAACATGATTATAATTTTTGTTAGGTTAGTTAATATCCCAATCAATTAAAGACACTTGAGATTTATGTCTATATTTTTAAAGTTCAACTAAGCTTTCCATTTCTATAGAATCTTTCTCTTCTGAGAAATCATTTAGAAAATATTTCAATTCACTTATACTGTATTCATTTGGAAATTTTTTCCCGTTTACAATCTTAACAGGAGTGTAGTTAAACTCATTTTCCAGACACCAATCGTATTGCTGTTGAATCTGCTGATTTACTTTCATCGAGATTGCCGCCACTTTCCATTTCTTTAACCATGGTTCCAATCCCATTTTATGTATATGCCAGTCCGAAATTGCTTCTCCTATTTTTTCAGGAAATGAATTATTGATTTCTAACAAACTATCGACAACTGCTTTATAAGGATTGTCATTGTTCTCTGGATTAATATTAAATAAAACCTTCAAGAATACTTTTTCGGGATACTTACGAACCAAATTGATAGCATCTTCAAATGCTTTATGACAATGACCGCAACTTGGGCTAAGAAAAATAGAAAGTCCTACACTCGAATTATTGTTCCCAAACTGTATTCCTTTTAGTTTAGCAAATCCATCCATCACAGGAACTTCTTTCGATAAAAACTCGAAAACAGAATAGCTTCGTTTAAACTTTTTCAGTTCTTTCACTTCATTTTCAGCTTTAAACTTGGTCTCTAAAACTGGCTTTATCATTAACCATAAAGAAGTACAGACAATTACAGAAAATAAATAACTAAAATCATTAATAACTATATCTGTAACCAAAGGTTGCTCTAGAAAGTAGCCTATCAAACCTTGCAAAACAAGTATAGCGGATACTACCAAACAGAGCATACACCATTTTTTGATTTGAAATTTTTGAAGCCAAATAGAGTATAAAATGACTGGGAATGAAAATAAACTGAGTAATCCGATTATTTTACTGGAATAAATTGGATTCAATAAAATAGAAACTACATTAATGCTAAAAAAAAGCAATGGTAAATCTGTAAAACCCATCCATTTATTTATATCACCTTTCTCTGATTTAATAACTGAATCACAGGAAACATTAGCATTAATATTGCAAAATTTCGAAACTATTTCATTTTTTAACCCAAACTTTTCCTGAACAATAAAAATGCTAACCAAAACACCAACTACAGAAGTAAAAAGTAGTATCGCATTACTTAAGCTATAATTATTATAAAAAATGGATAGAAGAATTAAACTTACAGTAGGAATACCGTATGTTATCCATTTAATATTGATTTCACCTTCAGTTATAATAACTTGATTAGGCTCTATTGCTACTATTACACCATTCCAACCTTTGCAAAAATCATCTATAGTCACAATAGACTTTACTCCTTTTTCAGTCTCAATTTGAATAGTCTTATCATTTTTTGTCACTAAAACTAAATCATCATTATAAATAGCAAGAAAAGAAAGAGGTAATTCACCTAATTGTTCTTTTGGAACTTTTATCGCTATATTTTCTATAGACAACATATCTAAAGAATCTGTTATAGCAAATACACTTGGATAATTGGGATGAGAAAGAAATAATTCTTCAAACTCTTCTTTTGCATTTAAATAAAAGTTTAAACTAAGATATTGGTTTACTAATTTTATCATTAATCAGATTGCTTTTTACTTCTTTAATTCAATTTCCAAAGAAGTTCAGTTGGTTATTATTTTATTAAAAAAAATATACTTTTTCATAACTTTTTGTACACAACCAATTGCAGTAAAAAGTTTATTTTTTTTCAAATATATATTTATAAATAAAACGCATATCTACATAAACCAAACAATTTTCGCACATTTTTTAAACATATATAAATAATATCCTTACATTCGTAACAAAATATCAATGTTTATGGAAAAATCAAGATTGATTAAAATTCGAAAAAATCTAGGATTAAGCTGTAAAGAAATAGCAGATTTAATGTGTATGGAGGAGTATTCTTACAGGCGTAGAGAGAATGGAAAAACCAAAATAAGCAATCAGGAATGGAAAAAATTAGCTAGTATTTTATCAGTTCCTTTTGAGACCATTTTTGAACCTGAATATATACCAACTGATAGTTCAAAAAGCAATACTCCAGAGATAAGTTCCAATCAATATTACAGTATACCTAAAGAAATGATAGACAATCAGCAAGAGTATATCAATATTTTGAAAATAGAAATTGATTCTCTAAAGAAAGAAAATCAACTATTAAGAGAAAAATTACCTATAGAATAGAAAAAATACTACTTTAAAGCATATTTTAGAATAATATAACAATTTATATTATTTTTGTTATATTTCTTTTACGTAAATTTGTTGCTTTAAAAAACCATAAACTATGAGACCCGATTTATTTCAAGCCCCTGATTATTACAATCTAGATGATTTATTAAATGAAGAACACAAACTAGTTCGTGATTCAGCCCGTGCATGGGTAAAACGCGAAGTTTCTCCTATTATAGAAGAGTATGCTCAAAAGGCAGAATTTCCAAAACAAATTGTAAAAGGTTTGGGTGAAATAGGTGGTTTTGGACCGTACATTCCTGTAGAATATGGCGGTGCAGGATTAGACCAAATCTCATATGGGTTAATCATGCAAGAAATTGAGCGTGGTGATTCTGGTGTTCGTTCCACCTCCTCTGTACAATCTTCTTTGGTAATGTACCCTATTTGGAAATACGGAAACGAAGAACAAAGAATGAAATATTTACCAAAATTAGCCACTGGTGAACTTATAGGCTGTTTTGGTTTAACTGAACCAAACCATGGATCAGATCCAGGAAGTATGATCACCAACTTTAAAGACATGGGAGATCATTATCTTTTGAATGGTGCCAAAATGTGGATTTCGAATGCTCCTTTTGCTGATATTGCTGTTGTATGGGCAAAAAATGAAGAAGGAAGAATACATGGTTTAATCGTAGAACGCGGAATGGAAGGCTTTAGCACTCCAGAAACGCATAACAAATGGTCACTTCGTGCTTCATCAACAGGAGAACTAATCTTTGATAATGTAAAAGTTCCTAAAGAAAACTTACTACCTAACAAATCAGGTTTAGGCGCACCACTAGGATGCTTGGATTCGGCTCGTTATGGAATTGCTTGGGGCGCCATTGGTGCTGCTATGGACTGTTATGATACTGCTTTGCGTTATGCAAAAGAAAGAATTCAGTTTGACAAGCCAATTGCAGGTACTCAGTTACAACAAAAGAAATTAGCCGAAATGATTACTGAAATCACTAAAGCGCAATTGTTAACTTGGAGACTTGGAGTTTTAAGAAACGAAGGAAGAGCAACATCGGCACAAATTTCTATGGCTAAAAGAAATAATGTAGATATGGCTATACATATTGCTCGTGAAGCTAGACAAATGTTAGGCGGAATGGGAATCACTGGTGAATACTCTATCATGCGTCATATGATGAACTTAGAATCAGTAATTACATACGAAGGAACACACGACATACACCTGTTAATCACAGGAATGGATGTAACAGGAATCCCAGCATTCAAATAAGATAGCAAACTATTAAAGTATTTATAAAATTGATAATAAAAGCTTCTTGGTAACGAGAAGCTTTTTTATTTTTGCACAAAAATATACCACGATGAATATTGCAACAGTAAACTCAAGCATTCAAATCCAAAAACAACAATTATTAAATCATCCTTTATATAAAAAAGTAAATACATTAGATGATTTACATCGATTTTTAGAAAATCATGTATTTGCTGTATGGGATTTCATGTCTTTATTAAAAGCCTTACAAGCAAAATTAACCTGTACTACAACACCGTGGACTGCAACATCCAATCCGGAAATAAGGTATTTGATTAATGAAATCGTACTTGCCGAAGAAAGTGATTTAAGCATTGATGGACGCCGTTTGAGCCATTTTGAAATGTATATCGAAGCTATGCAAGATTGTGGTGCTCAAACTATAGCAATAGACCGTTTTTTAGAAGAGGTTCATTCGTTTCAAAATATATTTGTTGCAATTAAAAAAAGTAATTTACACCCAAACATTAAAGCATTCCTTGACTTTACTTTCAGAGTAATTGAAGAAGGAAAGCCACATGAAATAGCTGCTGCATTTACTTTTGGTAGAGAAGATTTAATTCCAAGTATGTTCACTGAAATATTGAGAAATTTTCAAGCCAATTTCCCAGCAAGCGATTTAAGTAAGCTACTGTATTATTTTGAAAGACATATCGAATTAGATGCTGATGAACATGGCCCAATGGCAATGAAAATGATTACTGATCTTTGCGGAGATAATCAAAAAAAGTGGTTAGAAGTACAAGAAATTTCGGTTTTAGCCTTAGAAAAGAGAATAGGGCTATGGGATGCTATCGAAGAACAAATAACGATAAACGCGGAAATTTCACATGATATAAAACCATCTTAAAGTTTCGATCATATAAATCAACGAACTAAAAATGATACTACATTATTGATGTAAGCTATAAAAGGCTTTTAATACCCAAACTCAAAACTGCTTACATCTTTTCGAAAAGTTTACAACTTACTTGTTCGATTGTTTTTTTATCAAAAGTTAGGAGTCTTTACAGACAAAAAGCTATTCCGATAATTTTTAAAAATAAAAAAGACATTCGTTTTTAGAACGAATGTCTTTTTTTTAATTAACTATAAATCTTAGATACTAAATACTCTAATTAATATTCTGGAGCTAATTCTAATTCCAATCCTTCTAGATTTTCGGTAATTGGTATTTGGCATCCCAATCGGCTATTCGATTTTACATAAAAAGCTTCAGAAAGCATTGCCTCTTCATCATCTCCCATTTCTGGTAACGCTACATCATTAAGAACATAACATTGGCAAGAAGCACACATTGCCATTCCTCCACAAGTTCCTTCAACAGGAAGCTCATAAGCTTTACATAATTCCATTATATTCATCGCCATGTCTGTAGGCGCTTGTAATTCATGAACAACTCCTTCTCTATCTTTGATTTTTATTAAAACATCCATTCTTGTAATTTGTATTTTAGTTTGAAGCTGTTAAGCTACAACTTTATCCTTTTATTTCAAGGTTTAATAGAAATTCTTTTTTGTTTTCATTATTAAGAATTTTTAAACCAATAATATCAGCTTGATTTATTATAAAAACAATTTTTGAGGATGGCGCATAAGCCCCGTCATGGGTCTTAAACACTAGTTTTCCCTCATAGGTTAGGTATACCAAACCATTTTTTTCTGTTTTCTCTTTTGTTAGTGTTTGAAAAGTAAACTCAGCAGAATTGTATGCGCTTCCTTCTATCATTTTGGCTTTACCATTACTAAGTTCAGTCAAAAATTCAGCGTTGACAATCTTTAATTGACCTTTCTTATTCGACATAACATTAACCATCGAAGAGTAATTCACTTCACTCCACTCTTCATCAACATTGACTAATGTTTTGGACACATATGCCTCTTGTATTGGTTCTTGTCCGTAATTTTTATAAAAGCATAAAAATAAAATAATTAATAAGTACTGTTTCTTCATAATTCAAGGTTGTAGGTTAGTGTTACAAATGTATATTTTTATTTGAATTTTCAAAGAAAAAATACTTGAATTATTTACATGTATTTTTAGATATAAAAGAGAAAACCGCAGTTTTATTGACAATTCACCATTAATAATTATCTAAAAAATTCATTTTTATCTCAATTTAACAAGTACAAATTAAGGATTTAACAAGAGCCTATTCAGTCACCATCATTTATAATAGTATTAATTCCACAAAAAAATGTAGTTAATATACTTCTTATAAAAAAAGAGTGTGTTATAAACAAACAACAAACTCTTTTTCAATGCTCTTACAAAACATTAACAACCGTTTCTATTTGTGGTGCGAACTTCTTAATAGTCGTTTCAACACCTGCTCTCAATGTCATTTGATTGACACTACAACTGGTACAAGCTCCTTCAAGACGCACTTTTACATGCTTCCCTTCATCAATAGAAATGAGGGTAATATCACCTCCATCTGAGTTCAGGAAAGGCCTGATTTCATCAAGCGCCATTAGAACGTTTTTGGTTAATTCTTCTGTTTTCATATCTAGATACTATTTATTTTTACAGGAATACGAAATTGCCATTCTTCAAATTATGTTTTTCTGAAATTATGGCAATTTCATAACTATTTTATTTTCCCCTTAAAAGTTTATTTCTTAACAGCTGAACATCCAGCCATTGTTGTAATTTTTATAGCTTCAGTAGGTGCTAAATTTTCATTTCTGTTCACTACTTCACTCACCACATTACGTGTAATTTCTTCAAAAACGCCTTCGATTACTGAACCTGTTTGTAATGCAGCTGGACGACCATAATCTCCTGCCTCACGAATAGACTGAATAATTGGCACTTCACCTAAAAATGAAACTCCAAGATCTTGAGCTAAGTCTTTTGCCCCTTCTTTACCAAAAATGTAATATTTATTTGCCGGCAATTCTTCCGGTGTAAAATAAGCCATGTTTTCAATGATTCCCAAAACCGGTACATTTATTGCTTCTGACAAAAACATAGAAACTCCTTTTTTGGCATCAGCAAGAGCAACAGCTTGAGGAGTACTTACAACTACCGCTCCCGTTATTGGCAATGATTGCATAATCGAAAGATGAATATCACCTGTTCCTGGAGGTAAATCTATTAACATAAAATCTAATTCTCCCCAATCTGCATCAAAAATCATTTGATTCAAAGCCTTAGAAGCCATTGGTCCTCTCCAAATTACTGCCTGACTTGGAGAAGTAAAAAATCCTATCGAAAGCATTTTTACTTCGTAGCTTTCAATAGGTTTCATTTTTGATTTTCCATTAACCTCAACCGAAATCGGTTTCTCATTTTCTACATCAAACATAATTGGCATTGATGGCCCGTAAATATCAGCATCCAAAACACCAACAGAGAATCCCATCTTAGCCAATGTAACTGCTAAATTTGCCGTTACTGTTGATTTCCCAACACCTCCTTTTCCAGAAGCCACAGCGATAATGTTTTTTATCCCAGGAATTGCTTTCCCTTTGACTTCATTTTTTTCAGGAACCTCTACTTTTATATTTACTTTAATTTTGGCTTCTGGAGAAACTAATTCCAATATCGTTTTTCTAACATCATCCTCAGCTCTTTTTTTAATATGCATTGCTGGTGTATGTAATACCAAATCAACAACAACCTCATCACCAAAAGTGACTACGTTTGCAACGGCTCCACTTTCTACCATATTTTTACCTTCACCAGCAATAGTTATTGTTTCTAATGCTTTAAGAATGTCTTTTCTATCTAATTTCATGCGTAATTACTATTTATTTTTATTTGATTCTGATGCTATTTTTTATGATTTTGAATCAAGATTTTGACTTTGAAAATTATCTTTATTTAAACTAATTTTAGATTGCAAAGATAACGGATTAAGTTCTAATTCTAAAGGATTTGGATTGGATTTATTGATGGAGGTCTACAATAAAAGCTATAGTGGTAAATGTATTTTTGAAGAGTATACTTTTTAGTTAAAAAAGAAAAAACAGGCATCATAGAAATTAATCAATCATCTTGGGTTCCCAAAAAACAGATTCAAAATTCATAATTTGATTATCAACTACAACAATTCCCTCACTTTCCAGTAATTGCTGCATGAGATTAGTTCCATCAAAATGGTGTTTACCAGTAAGCATCCCTTTTCTATTCACTACCCTATGAGCCGGAACATCCTCAAGATTGTGGGCTGCATTCATTGCCCATCCTACCATCCTAGCAGAACGTGCAGATCCTAAAACCTTAGCAATGGCTCCATAGGAAGTAACCTTTCCGTACGGAATACATCTTGCAACTGCATAAACCCTTTCGAAAAAATTATCGCTTGTGGTCTCCATGATATTTATCCAAAATACACTTTAGCAAGTTTGAACAGTGTAAATAAAGAAACTAAACCGGTAATAGTTCCTATTATGTAATTCCCATTATTCATCAAAAAAGAGGATTTGGACTCCCTTTTTTTGAAAAACAAAATATAAAGATAGAAAACCAAAAATGATCCAATAACTACGCCCGAAACAAAAGAAAAAATAAATCCTTTATTGAAAAAGAAATACCCATATGATGACAAAGTAATACTTATAAAAACATAATATGGGATAGGAAATAAGTTTAAAGCAGACAGTAACATCCCAAGAAAAAAACGGTTTGTTTTACTGTGCGTTTTTGTTTCAGATTTAGAAATTTTAGGTCTTTTTGCTTTCCAAAAAAAATAAATAGTCAATGCTATAAATATAAAAAGCCCAAATTCCTGAAGCTTATTTATAATATCAGGTCTGCTATCAATAAAATTGGCAAATAACAGAGCCAAAAAAGTTTGAAAAAAAACTATTATCGTAGCACCAATGACAAAAGAAATAGCTTCATTTCTGCCATCTTTCAAACTTACTTTTGCAGCAGTCATATTGATAAGACCTGGCGGTGTTATACCAACCGCAGCAGCAACAAATCCAAAAAAAAAGGGTAATACTATAGCCATCTTTTGTTTTTAGTCTCTCCTCAATAAAAATATTAAGAAGCAGTCCCAGTTTTCAGTTTATCCTCAAAAAATAATTTGCATCAGCAAATAAAAAGGAATACTGTAATCTAAATACTATTTTATTTTAAAACGAATATACGTAATTGCTTTATTAATTTCCAAATATTGCTTTTCGTAAAATGTCTGAAAAGCAGTAACTTCTTCTGGACTTCCTTCATTTACATACACATTATGATTTGCGTATAAAACCTCATGTCCTTCTCCATGAAGCAATCCTAATGTATAACCATGCATAAACTCGCTATCGGTCTTAAGATTTACAACACCATCCTTTTTCAATATCTTTTTATACAATTTCAAAAACTCAGAATTGGTCATTCTGTGTTTAGTTCTCTTGTATTTGATTTGCGGATCTGGAAAAGTAATCCAAATTTCATCAACTTCATTTTCAGCAAAAATGTGGTTGATTAATTCAATTTGAGTTCGGATGAACGCTACATTATGCAAACCTGTCTCTACCGCAGTTTTTGCACCACGCCAGAAACGAGCTCCTTTGATATCGATTCCTACAAAGTTTTTATTGGGGTATTTTTCGGCCAATCCAACAGAATACTCACCTTTACCACAACCTAATTCCAAAACCAATGGATTTTCGTTCTTGAAAAAATCTGAATTCCATTTGCCCTTTAGCGGAAATAAATCACCTACTACTTCTTCTCTTGTTGGTTGAAAAACATTATTGAATGTTTCGTTTTCTTTGAACCTTTTTAATTTATTTTTACTTCCCACGATATAATTACAATTTCGGCAAAATTAAGCAATTATATAAGACCGAAAGCTTTGATAAAGAAAAAATGAAGATTTTAATCACTAACCCGTATTTTTAAGAAGAACATCTTTATCTCTATAAAAACATATTCTACCTATTTCCTCAAGTCATTTTTTTGAACCAAAAACTGGTATCGAAAAACATTCAACCAAAGTCATTCTGCAGCAAACTTCGCCTCCTTTTACTTTTAGCTAAGAGCAAATTTGCTTACCTTTATATAAAATAATTATTTGATGAAAAAAAAAGTTTTATTCATAATAATTATAGTATTGACTCTTTCGCTCATTTCTTTCTACCGTGACAGAATAGAAAATCTAACGATTGATGGCACTTCTTTGGCTCAATCGCAACAGAATAAATCTGCATTTAATATTGATAAAACTGCCATTTCTAGTTTTTTCAAACAATATCCTTCTCTAAAAAAATACCAACCAGACGTTACTATTATATACAAAAAAAGAAATTTTAAGTCAATTTGGTATAATCGCACTGGACTTATCGAATTTGCCGATGTATTATATACTAAAGCAAATCTTCTCGATGAAGAAGGATTAAATTCCCGTTTGCCTTATAAAGATAAATTTGACAAGCTTCTTTATGATAAACCGATCAATAAACTTTCCCAAATCAATACCGAAATAATGTTATCTACCGTATACGTTTTTTATGCTCAAAAAGTATTTTACGGTATGGACACTAAAAAAATACAGGAAACAGGCTGGTTTATCCCAAGAAAGAATATTTCTTATGCAAATCTATTGGATTCCCTATTAGTCAATCCAGAATTGCTAAATAGAAATGAAAACCTAGTATTCGATCAATATTACAAACTCCGGGATGTTTTAAAAAAATACCGACAAATAGAAAAAGAAGGTGGTTGGAATTACATAGATTCCATTTCCCAAGCAGAAGAATTGAAACCAAATGACAGCTCCAAAGTCATTGGCCAAATCAGACATTGGCTCACCATTAACGGAAATTTAAAACGGGATTCCAAACTCAATATATATGATGATGAGATGATGGCCGGCGTATTGAATTTTAAAAAAAGAAACGGCTTTAAGGTTAATTATACCATTACATATAGACACATTAGACAAATGAACATTCCTGCCGAAGAACGCATTAAAACCATTATGATAAATATGGAACGCTGTAGATGGATTGATCCAAAATTAGCTAATGCCAACGAATATGTAATTATAAATATTCCATCCTTTAAATTAGTTTATAAAAAAAATGGTAAAAAGGAACTGGAATCGAATGTGTTTTTAGGACAAGTTATTACCGAAACCGCTGTCTTTAGTGCTAATATAAACAGTATTGTGTTTAGTCCCTACTGGAATATTCCCAAAAGCATTATTGAAAGTGAACTAAAAGTACAAATGGATAATGACAAAGATTATCTAACTAAACACAATATAGAATGGAACAACGGAAATGCTCGACAAAAGCCCGGAATAAATAATTCCTTGGGACTGGTTAAATTTATTTTTCCTAATCCCAATGGTATCTATCTTCATGACACTCCAGCTCGAAATCTATTCGATATGGAATACAGAACATTTAGTCATGGCTGCATCAATGTACAAAAGGCCAAAGAATTGGCTATTGTAATTTTAAAAGATAATCCCGACTGGCCTATTGACAAGATCAACAATGCCATGAAAGGAGAAAAGGAAACCACTTGTATGCTCAAACATAAAATCCCAATTCATATTAGCTATTTTACAGCATGGGTTAATGATTCCGGGGAAATCTGTTTTTATAATGATATCTATCTAAGAGATGACCATCTAGTAGAATTACTGTTTTCAGAAGATTCCTAATATCATTCTTATTTCTTCGCCTGAAGGTTTTTTATCACGACATCCTCTATCCCTTCTTTAATTTTCACTACTGCATTTGTATTGTCATTTGGAACCGTCATGGACAAAACATAGTGTTTAATTTTCCATTCCTTACCGATCTTTACAAGCACACCAGAACCTCTACAAATTTTCATCTGTGTATTTAACAGCTCGTCGAACCAAGCCAACTTACCCGATTTATCAAAATAAATATGACGTTCCAATGCTGTAAAATTCCAGGCTCTCCCCCTGTCAAAATAAGGTTTTGCAAAAGCCTTAAAAGCATTCATATCCCAATTTTCTGTTGGATCTGTTCCTATGTAAATCGCATCATCCGTCAACGTTCCAAAATAAGCATTAAAATTCGCTTCAGCTGCAGCTTTGTGCCATGCATCGAGAGTTTTATTAATCTCTTGTTTTTCATCCAATTCATTATAACGCAAAGAGTCAAAACTAACTAATGCCAATACCGCTAAGCTTAAAAAAAGTGTTTTCATATGTTGATATTTATTATTTTTTATAGGTCATATGTAATTCGCATATCATCATTGGTGTTTGCGACCAATTTACGGTCACGCTCATTTCATATGAAGTTTATATTTATTTTTTTGATTTTATTTCTATTCAAAATGTTAAGTGAATCTATTTACTAGCCGTTGATTTATTTTTATCTGACAGACTTCCCATTTTTATTTTCATTTCACCATCCTTGCCATCTACAACCAACAAATGCAGAACAATTCCTTTGTATCGCAATGCATCTCTTTTGGCCTTATCCTTAATTCCTGCATCATCTTTTGGGTTTCTCAACGGAATCGTCAACCCTAATTTAGTACCTTTTTTAAAGGAATAAATCCCCTCAACATCAAAATTCAGTACATTCGAACTCACTTTGAAATAATCAATATTGACCAAACTACCGCTCATATTCAATCGTCCCGACAAATCATTAAAAACAATATGCCTTACATCCCTATTAGGAAAAGCATATTTCCCAACCTTCATTATGGGTTTAAAATCGGTTAGTGACCCATTTTTAATATCATATTGCAGATTCCCTTTGGCAGAATCATCAACCAAATCACCACTTTGAGTCATTTTTATCGATAAATCAGCCTTTGCTGAAAGATTCCCCTTTATGTTTTGAGGCTGAAAGGATTTAATCCCAAAATTTTTAAAAGAAGTCAAAAATTGAGGGATATCAACTGTTGCAATATTCACATTAGTTTTTACATCAAATAAATTCCCCTGAGGAATTAGCTGAGAAGCAAACGTAATTTTTCCTCCACAGGTTTCAATCATACCCTGTTTGATATAAAAGCGTCTGTTATTGGCCAAAATATTAATTTTGGCATTTCTGGCAGTCAAATTAGAATACACCATCTTTTCCAGATTCAAATTTATCACCACTTGGCATTTTTCAACAAGTGCTATTCTTTTTTTAGTATCTACTTTTTTAACTTCTTTTTGAGACTCTTTCTTATTTTCACTATGGGTTAAAACCCCCATAAATTTTTTCACATCCATAAAAGGACTATTGATATTCAGGACTGCTACCATTTTTTCTGGATCATCATAGTAGAGATTAAGAAAATTATCAATTTTCCCATCAAGAAAAACTATATTCTTATCCCTTTGGTACTTAATATTTCTAATAAATAATGCCTCATCGGTAAAATCAAGAAGAATATTGGTTTGAAAACTAAGGTTCTTAGATCTAAGAAGCATATTGGCCTTTTCTATGTTTACTTTTCCAGTAAAACGAGGTTTTGAAATTCGTAATGCCACAATATCTACATTGAATTTAAAATCTACATTGGCCGTTCCGCCATTAAATTTTATAAAATCATCCCCAAAAATATTGCCTAATTTTTCTACATCAAATTTAGAATGCAAATTCCCTGTTGCTACCGGCTTCTCTAAATTATTAATTGCCGCTGCTGGAATTTCTATTGGTATCCCTTTGTAATTTCCAGTAAAATTTTTGACAATAACTGCCGAGTTGATATCATTATACCCCAAACCATTTTTAAAATTATTGGTATACCTCCCTTCAAAACTACAATCTTTGGTTTCCCCTTCTGAAGATACCAATACATTATCTTTGATTTGAGCATCTACAATTATTTCAGGATCACCTACTGCATTCATATCTCCTTTGATGCTGCATTGTGCGTCTAAGGGTTTGGTTATGTTAAAATGATTTAGAATCTTGAAAATGTGAGGATCCAACAAATGTGCAGCATTCAACCACAGGATATGGGTTTTTATATTAATATCCATCATCGGATGATCCTTGTCTAAACCAAAACTCGCTTTGATGTCAAAATCATCATCTCCTATTCCTAGTTTTTCTGTAAGTACATCTATTTTATTTTTGGTTTTGGAGAATTGAACCGCCAGTTTTCCTTTTACCCTTTTGTCTTTTATGAAACTACCTTTTTTGGTATTAAAAGCCATGCTCTTAGCAAAAACATCCAGATACAAATCCGTATCCCAGCCATCGTCATTATAATTTATTTTACATCTTAAAGAGTTTACTTCAAAATGAAACAATTTATTCCTTTGCAGATTTTGGGAGATAAAAACAACATCCTTAAAATCAACCTCCCCGATTTCAGTTTCTGTTTTACTTTTTGGTTCGTTAGTTTTTGGCTTTGGCTTGAAAATATTAGAATTGGAAACTCCGTTTTGATCCTTAAACAAATCAATTTTGGTATCTATCAATACGACCTTTTCTATATCGACTTTTTTATGTAATAAACTCAATACATTCAAACGCACTTCGATTTCGGCTGCTTTAAGCACACTTCTTTTATGAATAGCATATAAACTATCCCGAAGTTCTACTTTATTCAACACCACCGTGAAATTTGGAAAACCAATTAAGAATTTATACCCTACATCACCAATACTGGCATGACCCGAAATATTATCATTGATTTTCTGATTGATTTCGGTCATTATTGTTGCTTTATTTTGATTAAAATAAATCCTCAACCCAATAAAAAAAATAAGTATTATCCCCAAAAAGCCAATAATAAAAAAACCGATTCTTTTTAAGATTTTTCTAAATCGATTTGTTTTCACTAATGCTTTCCCTTTTTCTATAATTTGATGCATGCCTATTAAATTTTTAGTTCATAAAAAGCACAAAGAGTGAAAAACTATTTTTTCACAGTAGTAATTCCTTAATTATCATAAAGAATAATAAAACACCTGATAACCAAAGTTAATGCAATAAATTTCAATTTTCATTGATTTCTCATGAAAAATCTTAACAATTAATATCAATAAATTCAAAACTCAAATGACCGTTTTGTTTATATCAAAACCCCTTTTTACTACTATTTTATTTTAAATACACAGATGTATATTAAAATTTATAGTACTTTTGGAATTAATAAACCCTACAAATGGGTTGTTAATTTAAAAATAAAAACTATGCGATCATTAAAAATTTTACTATTAAGTGCTTTTATAGTATTAATATCTAATGCTGCTTCAGCGCAAGCATTCGGAGTTAGAGCTGGGGTTAATATATCAACTATAAGTGGTGATTACTACAACTCAACTACCCAAACTGGTTATTATGCAGGTATCTATAAAGAAATTCCTTTAGTAAAAAGTTTACTTTTTATACAACCTGAGATACAATATTCTAGTCAAGGTTTCAGCAACAACATAGGTGATTACAAGATTGACTATATCACTGTACCTGTATTGGCTAAGATATATGCTGTAAAATTATTGAGTTTTGAAACAGGACCTCAATTTGGTTTTAAAATAGGTGATAAATCAGACCCTAACTCTCCACTTATTAATCCTGACTTTGATTATGAAACTTTTGATCCAGCTTGGGCATTTGGAACATCATTAAATTTACCATTCGGATTATCAATCAACGGTCGTTTCATTACTAGTTTTAATAGCGTATTCAAAGAAGGTAATTACAACAGTCAAGGAAAGAATCAAGTTTTCCAAATAGGAGCTGCTTTCCAATTCTAAGAAAGCATTCTACATTACATACTTCTAAAAAAGTTGTCTTAGAGTTCGATCTTTAAGACAACTTTTTTAGTATACAAAGCATTTATTATGATCTCAATACTACGTTTATTTTTGTAATTTTATATTCGTAGCTGAATAAAAACTAATTATAAAATCATTACAATTTCATAATTAAAAAAAGTAATGAGAAATGGCAATACCTATCAAAATAGTCATAGGAGTTCCATAAAACAAATATTACCTTAGATATGAAAAAATTTTTATTATCCCTCATTATAATTAGTTTTGGCTTTTCTTTTTTCATCATTTCCTGTGAACAAAAAAACACTAAGCGTTCTGAACCAAAGGCAGCCAAAATCAATCTAGGCCCCACTTTTGACAGCACCCTTGTTCGTCCTTTTTTTAAAAAATATCCTGAATTACAAGAATACCAAAAAGAAGTAACTCAATTGTACCTTAAGCGGGACTATCAATACATTTGGTATGACAAGAAAGGTATACTTGAAGTAGGGCATTTGCTGTATAATAAAATAAACCATTTAGAAGAGGAAGGGGTTAAAACCACTATTCCTTACAAAAAAAAATTGAATGCTATTTTTCAGAATTCGGCAGCATTTTCAAAGCCGGATGCTACGGATGAATTATTCATGTCTTCTTATTATTTTCTATACGTCCATAAAGTTCTAAAAGGGCTAGACACAAAAAAGACTATCGAACTGGGTTGGTTTTTACCTCGAAAAAAACTATCCTATGTTAATTATCTAGACTCTATAATTGCCAATCCTTCTTTGATTGAAAAGAACGAAAAAGAAGTGTTTGGTCAATATTACAGCTTAAAAGATGTACTTCAAAAATATAAAAAAATAGCAAAAGACAACCCTTGGGATCCTATCGAGACCGACACTAGTTTCGTTGCTTTTAAGCCTGGAGATTCTTCCCAAACTATTGCCCAAATAAGACACCGTTTGTTTATTTTGGGTGATTTGACTAACGATTCTAAAAGTAGCACCTATGACGACTCCCTTATTACCGGAATTTTGAAATACAAAAAGCGTATGGGTAGCCTCAAGAGCAATCATATTACAAAAAAAACTATCGCATCTTTGAACATTCCTATTGTAGACCGTATCAAAACCATTATGGTCAATATGGAACGTTGTCGCTGGATAACTGCAGACATTGCAGCATCTAAAGAGTTAATAGTAGTAAACATCCCTTCGTATGAGCTGACTTATTTTAAAGATGGAAAAACCGTTTTGACATCGAATGTTGTAGTAGGGAAAGACTTGAATAAAACCGCGATTTTTAGCGCCAATATGCGGTATATTGTTTTTAGTCCGTATTGGAATGTACCTCGAAGCATTGTCAAAAAAGAAATCGAGCCAGGCATAGCCGAAAACAAAAATTATCTTGCTCAACATAACATGGAACGAATTAACGGTGCTATAAGACAAAAGCCTGGGCCAAAAAATTCGTTGGGATTAGTGAAATTTTTATTCCCTAACCCCTATTCTATCTATTTGCACGATACGCCTTCTAAAGAATTATTTAACAGAGAAAAAAGAGCTTTTAGCCATGGATGCATTCGTATTGCCAAACCAAAAGAATTGGCAATGGAAATTCTAAAAGACGAGCCAATTTGGACACCCGAAAAAATAGACTCTGCCATGAATAAGGATAAAGAAGTTTGGCACACACTAAAGAACAAAATTCCAGTGTTTATTGGTTATTTTACAGCTTGGGTAGATGCAGATGGTGTGATTCATTTTTATGATGATGTGTACCAAAGAGACGAACAACTAGCCACTTTGTTGTTTGATGAATAACTTCTTATGACTATCCGTGACTATAATTTTCTACACAAATTTGAAGAAAATGGAGACTTTGACAACTGATAGCTAACTTGAATGCATTGTCAGTTGAACGCAGATGATACAGATTAGCTAAAGCTAAAGCGCAGAAAAAAACTGATTTTCAATAATATCAAAAAGAGTTAGATAGAATTAAAAAGATTTCCGCAGATTAGAGAAAAGTGAATTAGATTTATTGAATAAAATCTGCGGAAATCTTTTTAATCTGTGGCAAAAATAAAGAGAGGCTGTCTTTTTGGGACAGCCTCTCTTGTTATATATACTTCGCTAATTTGCATTGTTGTTTTAATATGCTTTCTGTTTTTCGAACGCAGTAGTCAACGTTTTTTTAATTTTATCCAAAGCTCCATTAAATGCTTTTTCGATTGTTTCGGCATGTTCTGTCACCGCTATAGGCTGCATGTTGGCTGGTCTGGCTTCGATAACACAACGTTTATCATTCAATCCGAATTTTGCACTATTCTCGTCTCCAAAATGCACTTCTATACGGGTAACTCTATCATCAAAACGGGATAATACTCTTTGTGTTTCACTTGAAAAATAAGCATCAAGTCTTTCGCTACCTTCTACATTCTTGTCTGTGTTGATTTGTACTTTCATAATAGTATTGATTTTTTGATATATCTCAAATTTAAACATTTTTCCCTAGAGTTCCTCCTTTTTAGTAAAACATTATGAAAGAATATAGCTATTTTTAAGAACTTCCACAGAAGTGATTGAAGACGAAAAGGATACTATTATTTTTGTCTTAAAGCGATTTCTTGTTAGATTATGACAATACAATTTTCTAGATTTTTTTCTATTTCGTGGCTCCAAATATTTATTTACCTCAACATCAAGTCGACGGTTTAATTCTATCCTTTTTGCTCGCGATGTTCGTTTAGAACTTGATCCATGACCCAAGTGGTTCTAGCCGCAGTGGTTCCTGTAGAAGGACAACCTGTCTCTCCCAAAAGCTCCTTTACTACTGTCTCGATAAGGGATTGCTGAATGTGTTCTGGATTTTCGACAATGATGGTTTGTGTCAAGCCTTGTGCATCATATACCAAAATGGGTCCATCGCCAAAGGTCGCGAAGGTAATCTTGCCTTGGTCGCCCACAATCTCTACCGTATCGAGACGGGTGTGACTGCCAAAATTCCACATACCACTACCATGCATCCCATTTTCAAAAAGAAAAGACATAGAAACGGTATCTTCGGCTGGATAAGCTTTTTGTTGTGATGTGGCATGTCCCCGCACCGAGACAATAGACCCAAAGAGATAATCTAACAAATCGAGTGTATGACAAGCCAAATCAACAAAGATTCCACCACCTGAGATTTCAGGTTGAACGGTCCAAGGGAGTTGCTGCGGATTTTGATAACGGGTTTCTAACGAGTGATACAACACACAGTTTACATGACGTGGCGTACCAATGACCTTCTCCTTATGTAGCAGTTCTTCAATTTTTAGAAATCTGGGAAGACGTCTTCGGTAATATGCCACAAAGAGAGGAACTTGGGCTTCTTGACATGTGCTGATCATTTCGTTACATTCTTCAAAAGTCATGGCCATAGGCTTTTCTACATAAACTGGTTTTCCTGCTTTGGCACACATCAAGGTGTATTCTTTGTGAGCAGAAGGCGGAGTGGCTATATAAACGGCGTTTACCTCTGGATCGTTGATGAGTTCTTGTGCATTGGTGTACCATTTGGGAACATTGTGACGACGGGCGTAATCTTCGGCTTTAGCGGGATCGCGTCGCATAACGGCAACCAACTCTGAGTTGGCGATTTTCTGGAACGCTGGTCCACTTTTGACTTCGGTAACGTTACCACATCCTATAATTCCCCATTTGACTGTTTTCATTTTCAGCTTTTTGTTGCATTTATGTCTCAAATATCGGGAACTTTTTTATAAAAAAATTATGCCTTTTGTAATTAAAAATTTAACTACAAAAGACATAAAAGCTTGTTTTCTAAAAAGTATTAAGATTTATTCTTCTTGCAAAGTTACTGAGACGTAAAAAATTAAACTATTTTATTTTGGCAATTCCGTAAAACCCATATTATAGAGTGTAAAAGCTTGAATATCTACATTCTCCTGTATCGTTGCCGCAACCGATTTTCCAGCCCCATGACCTGCATTGATATCGATTCTAATTAAAACAGGATTAACTCCTGTTTGCTTTTCCTGTAACTCAGCAGCATATTTAAAACTATGCGCAGGAACCACTCTATCATCATGATCGCCAGTGGTTACCATTGTTGCTGGATATTGAACGCCTTTCTTTACGTTTTGTACTGGTGAATACGATTTTAGATATTCAAACATTTCTTTACTGTCTGACGAGGTTCCGTAATCAAAAGCCCAACCTGCTCCAGAGGTGAAAGTATGATACCTTAACATATCCATAACTCCTACTGCTGGCAAAGCTACTTTCATTAAATCTGGGCGTTGGGTCATGGTTGCACCTACCAATAATCCTCCATTGGATCCTCCACGAATGGCAAGAAAATCTGAAGAAGTATATTTTTGAGCGATTAGGAATTCTGCAGCTGCAATGAAATCATCAAAGACATTTTGTTTTTGCATTTTGGTTCCTGCATCATGCCATTTTTTACCGTATTCTCCTCCTCCACGAAGGTTAGCAACTGCATAGATTCCTCCGTTTTCCATCCAAACAGCATTCGAAATTCCAAAACTAGGGGTCAAGCTAATATTGAATCCACCATATCCGTAGAGAATTGTTGGGTGCTTTCCGTTAAGTTTCAATCCTTTTTTATGAGTAATAATCATCGGAATCTTTGTTCCGTCTTTAGAAGTATAAAACACTTGGGTAGAAACAAAATTTTCACTTTTGAAGTCTACTTTCGGTTTTTGATATACTGCTGACTTTCCTGATTTTGGCTCAAAAGAATATATCGATCCTGGTGTGATATAATTGGTAAACGAATAATAAAGTGTTTTTTCTTTTTTCTTGGCACCAAAACCTCCTACTGTTCCCAATCCCGGTAATTGTATTTCGCGTATTAATTTCCCAGAATAATCATATTGTTTTACGATAGACACTGCATCTTTCATGTAATTAGCAAAGATGTATCCACCTCCTGTAGATGGAGTCAAAACATACTCGGTTTCAGCAATAACATCTTTCCAGTTTTCTGGTTTTGGATCATTGACATCTACACTCACAATGCGTTTGTTGGGTGCATTTAAATCAGTTACTATAAACAGTTTTTCACCCTCGTTATCAATAATATGATTGTCACTATTAAAGTTGTTTACAATGCAAACAATAGGACTGTTAGGTTTTGTTAAATCCTGAATATATAACTCGCTTCCGTAAGTAGAATTGGCTGCATTAATTACCAGATAATGGTTGTCTTCGGTTACGTTACCATATACATAACGTCTTTTTAGGTCAGCGCCAAAGATAACTTTATCTTCTTTTTGAGAAGTTCCTAACTTATGATAATACAGTTTATGCTGATCCGTTTTGGCAGAAAGCTCGCTTCCTTTTGGCTTATCATAACTGGAATAATAAAACCCTTCATTTCCTTTCCATGATATTCCGCTAAATTTTATGTCTACCAAAGTATCCTCCAAAATTTTAAAATTGTTGACATCCATTAAGATTACTTTTCGCCAATCGCTTCCTCCTTCCGAAATAGCATAAGCCACTTTTGAACCATCTTCAGAAAAATCAACTCCGCCTAAAGAAGTCGTTCCTAATTTTGAAAAGGTATTGGGATCCAGAAAAACTTCTTCCTTTCCTTTGGCATCTTTTCGATACAAAACAGATTGATTTTGCAATCCATTATTTTTATAATAATAAATAGAATTCCCTTCTTTGAATGGTGCACCTATTTTTTCGTAATTCCATAGTTTTTCCAACCTAGCTTTCAAGGCTTCACGAAAGGGAATTTTGGATAAATAATCATAAGCAACCTTGTTCTCTTCTTTTACCCAGGCGGCTGTTTCTGGAGATTTATCATCTTCGAGCCAACGATAAGGATCATCCACTTTGGTGTCAAAATAAACATCAACCGTTTCCCCTTTTGGAGTAGTAGGATAAGTTATTGCGTTTGTTTTTTGTGCTTGAGCCAAGGAAGCAATTGAAGTAGATACAGCCATCAGAAATAGGATTTTTTTCATATAGAAATTAGTTTGCATATCTAACAAAAATAGAAAAAGTTTTTTTAGGAAATAGGAGTTGTGATAATGTGGGAAATAAAAAACCCTAAAGTTCACACAATGAACATTAGGGTTTTATACTGTGGAGAATACCGGATTCGAACCGGTCACCTCTTGCCTGCCAGGCAAGCGCTCTAGCCAAATGAGCTAATCCCCCATAATGATGGAGCAAATATAACATTTAATTGTAGCAATATGCAAATTTCAAAATGACTATTGTTCAAATCCAAAAAAAAATAATTTGCTTCCATTCCTTTTTCTAACTTTACGTCAAAATTTTGCATTATGCTAACACCAGATAAAAACGGAACACTCTTAACAACCATAGAGAATAAAATTGCAACGGTTCAATTTGGACATCCTGCCAGTAACTCTTTTCCAAGAGTATTATTGGATCGATTAACAAATGAACTAACCTTTTTGAGCGACAACCCAGAAATTTCAATTATTGTTTTGAAAAGCGAAGGCAGCGGTGCTTTTTGTGCAGGTGCATCGTTTGATGAATTACTTGCTGTAACAACACTTGAAGAAGGGACTCGCTTTTTTTCTGGATTTGCCAATCTGATCAATGCCATGCGTACTTGCAAAAAATTAATAGTAGGACGCATTCATGGAAAAGCCGTAGGTGGAGGTGTTGGTATTATTGCAGCTTGTGATTATGCTTTGGCCACTACTGAAAGCTCCATCAAATTATCTGAATTAGCAATTGGCATAGGACCATTTGTGATCGAACCTGCTGTAAGTAGAAAAATTGGAAAAATAGCAATGTCCGAAATGACTTTGGCCGCTCACGAATGGAAAGCAGCCTCTTGGGCCAACCAAAAAGGATTATATGCCAAAGTACTGGAATCTCATGAAGAACTAGATCTGGAGATAAACTCTTTCTCCAAAAGATTGGCTAATTACAATCCAGACGCTCTTGCCGAAATGAAAAAAGTAATCTGGGAAGGCACAACTCATTGGGATAAATTACTAAAGGAAAGAGCTGCCATTTCCGGAAAACTTGTACTTTCTGATTTTACCAAAAACGCTTTAATCAAATAACAATGAAACCTTATTTTTTGTTACTTCAAAATGCAAATATTGAAGAAAAAATTAAAAATGCGCCCGATGATGGCTATCAAATTGGAGTACTAATTGGTTCATACCTCCCTTTTATTTTGCTAGTTGTACTTGCCTATTGGGCATACAATCGTGCCAAAAAAAGAAAAGAGTAACCCATAAAATAATCTCTCTTTGAAAAAATTATTCCTTTTTGGTTTTATCATCTGCCTCTTTTTTTCTTGTCAACAAAAAGAGAAACCTACTATTTCTTTTTATTACTGGAAAACCATATTTAGGCTTACACCAAAAGAAAAAAATACCTTGAACACAAACCAAGTCAAGAGACTTTATATTCGGTATTTCGATATTGACTTAAGCCCAGAAAAACAAAAAGCTTACCCTAAAAGTCCCATTCGTTTTGAAGAGGCAATCACAAATTTTGAAGTCATCCCTGTCGTATACATCAAAAACAAGGTCATGCTCAATCCGAAGTTAAACGTGCTGGATTTAGCAAAAAAAATAAATAATTTCATTTATCAAATCAATACAAAAAACAATATCAATATTCAAGAAATCCAAATTGATTGTGACTGGACTCTTTCAAGCAAAGACAATTATTTAAAATTCATTGAAGCTTTTAAAAAAGTATCGAATAAAAAACTCTCAGCTACTATCCGCCTACATCAAATAAAATATTTCAAAAAAACGAAAATTCCCAATGTAGATCATGGTGTATTGATGTATTATAATATGGGCAAAATAGCTCCTGATTCTTTAAACTCAATCTACGATCGTAACATTGCCAAACGCTATTTGTCGAGTCTAAAAAACTATCCTTTACCCATAAACATCGCATTACCAATTTATTCATGGGGCATACATATAAGGGACGGAAAAATAATTGGTCTTCGTAACAAAATAGACATAAATAATCTAAAAAATAACAGTAGTTTTGTTCTTACAAAAGAAAACTGGTTTAAAGTTACTCGTTCTAATTTCAGAGATGGCACGTATTACAAAGAAAATGATCTCTTGAAAATAGAAACAATTACTTCAACCAATTTGCTAGAAATGGCAACCGATCTTGAAGAAAATACAGTACAAAATCCTAAAGAAATTATCTTTTACGATTTAGACGAATTCAATATTAAAAATTATGATACAGCCCTTTTTGAAAAAATTATTGATTGCTTTTAGCGGTCTTACCCTTTTAGTTTACGGAACCATTTATGCTTGTGCAGATGGAGATTGGGGTTGGTCATTTGATTCCAATTTTACTCCTGAAACTTTTGTGGATAAATCATACTCCCCACTTTTTTTATCAAACGATATTTTTTACGGAATTGGTTTTGACACTGAACATCTAACAAGATTCAACAATGAAAATGTATCAGATTGGTCGACTTATCTTGAAGGCAAAATCAATGAGAAAGATTTAACTTTTTTCCTGACGGACTCCAGCAGCGCTGACGTAGCCGACATAATCCTGTATTACAAAAATGGGAAAAAAAATAAATTTTCTGAAAAGTGGAATAAAAAATTCCAGATAAATGACAGTAAAACAAAAGACTTTCTGTTGTTTTTGAATGATGCCCAAACTGTTGAAATCTACTCGACTCAACAATATGATTCTTGGAATTATGACGAAACCGTTCAACCCCAAAAATTAACGAATTTAAATTGGATTAAATCCATTGAAAAAAAATACAATGAAGCCAAAGATCCTTTCTTAAAAAATAGATATTGGTTTTTGGTTATGAAAGCAAATTTCTATAGTGATCGACAAACAAACGCGGTAAGTTTTTTTTACCAAACGGAAAAAACAATGCCCAAAAACACATTGTATTATAGAGCACTGGCTTATGTGGCTGGCGCAGAATACAAACAAAAGAATTATGCCAAATCCAATTTTATCTACAGTCAAGTATTTGACAAATGCCCTACTTTGAGGATCGTCTCAGCTTATTGTTTTCACCCCCAAGACCAAAAGGACTGGAAACAATCATTAGCTATGGCTAAAACCGACGACGAAAAAGCAGCTCTTTGGGCTGTTCAGGGTTATTATAATGATGAAGAAAAAGCCATTGCCGAAATCTATAAAATACAACCTAAAAATCAACATTTGGATTTTTTATTGACCCGATTAGTTAATAATCAAGAAAATAAAATAGATCAATCCTTCAAAGACAAAACCGTTCTTCAAAACAAAAAAAGAACTAAAGACAGTATTCATAAGTCGGCTATTGATTTGGTTACCAAAATTGCACAATCAGATAAAACGTCAAAACCTTATTTATGGAATGTAGCTGCCGGTTATCTAGAAACACTAAACGGAAATTTCAAGCAAGCTGACAAAAATTTTGACAAGGCCGAAAACAAAATGCCTAAAACGCCTTTGGCCATTGGTCAAGTTCGTTTGCTTAGATTCGTAAATAACCTTAGTAAAATTGACCAACTCAACCCGGAAAACGAAAAGACCATACTTGCTGATTTATCTTGGTTGTATTCTGAATTACCTAAAAACCCTATTGAGAATTTCCGTTACGAGAATGCCTCACAATGGAGTAAAAACTATTTGGCAGCACTTTATCGTTCTCAAAAAAATACCGTGATGAGCGAAATTTTCAATCATGAATCTAGTTTTTATGACAATGAAAAACAGCTCCTTGCCATGAAGACTTTCCTATCTAAAGAGAATAAAACCGAAATAGAAAAAATTGGTATGTCTATTTATGAAATAAAACTAGCCGACATTAATTACTTTCAAGGAGTTAAAGCCACGTTTGAAAATAAAATTCCAGAAGCCATTGCGTTTATGAAACAATCAGATAAGCTTCAAAACACTCTTTTTTATGGAAATCCGTTTCTAGGCAACATCCAAGATTGCCACGACTGTGATCACCAAGCATCACAAAAGAAGAAATACACCATTATTGATTTTCTAACCATCATCAATAAAATGCAAGATAATGTGACCAAACAAGCAGATGTTTATAACAACAATCTTTTGATTGCAAATGCTTTTTACAACATTACTCATTTTGGCAATGCCCGACTGTTCTATGAAGGAAATATAGCTGGATTTGGTTCTACACCAGATTTTTTCAGAGATCCTATCCGAAATATGATTACCAATTGTTCATTGGCAAAAGCCTATTACGAAAAAGCATTTTTGGCAACCAAAAACAACGAACAAAAAGCTAAAACCCAGTACATGATTGCTAAATGTGAACGCAACGACTATTACAACAAAAAATACTATTCGCTAAATTTATCAACTTGGGACATTCAGGATGATAAAACCAATTTTATTGCTTGGCAAGGTTTCAAAAATCTAAAAGCTAATTATTCGAAAACGAAATACTATAAAGAAATCATCAATGAATGCGGGTATTTCAAAACCTATGCACGAAAATAGTTTTCAATTTCATTTACTTTATCAGTACGCTAAACTTAGTTTGGGCGTGCCACAATAAAAAAAGGGACCAACTCATCATACTGGTGAATCGGTCCCTTTCTTTATTCTGTCGGGCTATCCGCGCTACTTCGGTAGCTAGCTTCTATCCCTCACGCGCATCACGAATGTGCCATAGCCATACAAACGATACTAATCTTTGCTCCAGGGATTTTAAGTAATGCTCTCGAACATGCCTCCAGAGTCGCTCCAGTAGTTAGTACATCATCTATCAAGAGATAATGCTTATTGGCGTCTTTTTCGGTAAAAGCAACGTCAAAAACAGTCTCAATTCCTTCAGATCTTCCCAAAAGATCTTTCTTTGATTGGGTTTTAGAATATCTTTTTCGGTAAAGAATTGTATCATTCAATGGAATATTAAAATTTTCGGATAACGCCATACCAAAATTGGTAACTTGATTATAACCTCTCTCTTTCAATCTTTTTTTATGCAAAGGCACCGGAATAATCACATCTGCATTTTTGGCTATCTCACTGTTCATTAAATCAGCAGCATACCATTCGCCTAAAACAGTCCCTATCTCTTCATGCCCTTTGTACTTCAAATTATGAATCAATTCCTGAACGATTCCCTTTTTATGGAAATACAATAAAGCCGAAGCATATTCGACAGGAATCTGTCCATAAAATTTCTTGAAAGCTTCATTTTCAAGACTCAAATGATGGTTCGTTAAAGGTAATTCATGACGGCAAAAAGTACAAATTACATATTCATTCGCGCCTATAAATGATTTACAACCAGCACAAACCTTTGGGAAAAATAAATTAATCAAGGAATTAAACATAAAAAATAGATTTATCCATAAAAATAAGAAAACCATGACTTCAAATTTCATTTTTTTTCTTTTTTTAATTTCTCTTTTTATATTTTTGCAATACTATGGCAAAACAAGAAGATTTATTTAAGAATGTAATTTCGCATGCAAAAGAGTACGGATTTATCTTTCCGTCAAGCGAAATATACGATGGTTTAAGTGCAGTCTATGATTATGCACAAAACGGAGTAGAATTAAAAAAGAATATACGCGAATATTGGTGGAAATCGATGGTTCAAATGAACGAGAACATCGTAGGTCTAGACGCGGCTATATTGATGCATCCAACCACTTGGAAAGCATCAGGTCACGTAGATGCCTTCAATGATCCATTGATAGACAACAAAGATTCGAAAAAAAGATATAGAGCCGATGTCCTTATTGAAGATTATGCTGAAAAGTTAAATCAAAAAGCAATCAAGGAAATCGAAAAAGCCAAAACTCGTTTTGGCGATGCTTTTAACGAACAAGAGTTTGTAACCACCAACGCAAGAGTGATGGAATACAAAGCCAGAGAAAGAGAAATTCTGGAAAGAATGGGACGTTCTTTGGGTAACAATGATTTGGATGATGTAAAAGCATTGATTGAAGAATTGGAAATTGCCTGCCCTGAATCAGGTTCCAGAAACTGGACAGATGTAAAACAATTCAACTTAATGTTTGGCACCAAATTAGGAGCTTCTGCTGAAAATGCAATGGATTTGTATTTGCGTCCAGAAACTGCACAAGGTATTTTTGTTAACTTCCTAAACGTACAAAAATCAGGAAGAATGAAAGTTCCTTTTGGAATTGCACAAACTGGAAAAGCTTTTAGAAATGAAATCGTAGCAAGACAATTCATCTTCCGTATGCGTGAATTTGAACAAATGGAAATGCAATTTTTTGTGCGTCCAGGCGAAGAAATGCAATGGTACGAACACTGGAAAGCAACTCGTTTAAACTGGCATTTATCTCTAGGATTAGGAAAAGAAAATTACCGTTTTCACGATCATGAAAAATTGGCTCATTATGCCAATGCTGCGGCCGATATTGAATTTAATTTCCCTTTTGGTTTCAAAGAATTGGAAGGAATTCACTCTAGAACTGATTTTGACTTAAAAGCACACGAACAATATTCAGGTAGAAAACTACAATATTTTGATACCGAACTAAATCAAAACTACGTTCCTTATGTGGTAGAAACCTCTGTGGGATTAGATAGAATGTTCTTGGCTGTTTTCGCTACTTCGCTAAAAGAAGAAACACTAGAAGATGGCTCTACAAGAACAGTACTGAAATTACCAGCAGTTTTAGCCCCAACAAAAGCGGCCGTTTTACCATTAGTTAAAAAAGACGGATTACCAGAAATTTCTAAAAAAATCATTGATGATTTGAAATGGGATTTCAACGTTGCTTATGATGAAAAAGACGCTGTAGGTCGTCGCTACAGAAGACAAGATGCATTGGGAACTCCTTTCTGTATCACAGTAGATCATCAAACTATCGAAGACCAAACGGTAACTATTCGTCATAGAGATACAATGAAACAAGATCGTGTATCCATTGCCGACTTGAAATCTATTATTGAAAACGAAGTTTCTATGAAAAACTGGTTAATGAAAATGTAATTACCGATTCTATTTAATATAAAAAGTGCTTCCAATTTATTGAGAAGCACTTTTTTTTACCCATAAATAAACAAACTATCTACAGCTTTTTTAATTTATCTTTTACTCAAAAGAATATAGTTTGTTTGACACTTTTCATCGACAAACAAATGCATTTTATCGTATTTATATGTATTTCGTCACAATGTATTAACATTCAATTTATAGATATTAACAAATAAGCATAAAAAAAATTGATTTGCGTAATTTTATTATATTTAAACAATATCAATTCCATTTTAGAGTCACAATTAGCTAGTTTTTTTCATTAGTCCCAATGAATTATTATAATTAGCTAAAGCAAAAGTCTACCAAAAGAACTACAGTTCGTTACGCAATTAACCAAATAGGAAAACTATTAATGAATTATTCGTACATTATAATTGACGATGATCCAGAAAGTGTTTTGAAAACGAAAGCCATTACTGCTAATTTTTCAGAACTTCACTTTATTGCAGAAGCATATAATTATGCCGACGCTCTAAATCTAATTATAGAGCATAGCCCCAAACTAATTTTTATCGAAATAGATCCAGTACACAAAAAAAGCAAGCTTTCCCTGAATCTAATTGATACATTGTATAGATACCTAACAGTTATCCCAAAAATTATTATAACCACATCAAAAAAAGATTTAGCCTATGAAGCTATACAATATGAAGTAACTGATTATTTAATAAAACCTCTAAAGAAAATCGATTTTAAAAAATTAATCTTAAAATTGAAAAAAATACATTGGGATGATGAGATTTTTATAATTCAATCCCCACACCATGAAGAAAACTCTATATCAACCCTATCTATTGAAACTTCACACAAGAAAAAAAATCATATACTATGCATCAAATCGTATGGGGACCATAGATATATTGATTCGAAAGACATTTGCTATTTACAAGCCGATAATAATTCAACAGATATTCATTTGAATAACGGAGAAGTCGTCACCGCTTTTAAAACTTTAAAACATTTTGAAGCTGTACTGTCAACCCCCTTTGTTAGAATTCACAATAGCTTTATTATCAATCGCAACTACATAGCTAGAATTCATACCGGAAACTCAGTTTGCTATATTAAAAATACCACCATAAAGCTTCCGTTTTCTAAATCTTACAAGAAAAATATAGACTTCATTATAAGTGATTTTTCCAACGAAAATTACATAGAAGTATAAAAACAAACCATTCACCATGATTTAATATCCATCCACTAACAGACGAAGGTGAACCACCACAAAGGCCTTGTAATGTAAGAAAAGTTGAGTTTTGAGATGTAATTTTACAATGGAAATCCTGCAAAAAGGGATTGAAAAAAGTAAAAAATTTATAACCATAAAAAACTCAAATCATGAAAAAATCTACAGTAACAATCGGACTAATTGCAGTAGTAATGGCATTAACTTCATTTACTACAACTGAAACAACAGCATCAACAATTGCTAGCAACACCACAATCACTCCTATTGATGGTAGTGGAGGGCAAGATTCTGGTGGACATAGAAAAGCAGATTATACAGGAAACGAATCATTAGCTTCATTAAACAGCCAAATACTAGTAGATATAGATGGTAGTGGAGGTCAAGATTCTGGAGGACATAGAAAAGCAGATTAATTATTCTAAAAAATAAATCAATATAAAGGCTGTCAATTATAATGACAGCCTTTTTTATTAACAAAAAAATTAGTATTTTTGATTGAACCCAAATCTATCTTTTGAAAAATAATTATTTCATATTATCCTTTTTTTTCATTCTTCTTATTGCTTGCACCAATAAAAATAAATCAAAAGATAATGTCATTTCATCTAAAGACAGTCTTTCATCTTATTTATCGCTAGCTAATGACATTCGTTTACCACTTAAGTCTAAACAGCAATACAATCAGAAAGCATTTGAAATTATTATAGCTCAAAAAGATGACTCCATAAACAAAGTCAACTTATTTAAAATTGCCAATCGTTATTATAACATGAATGATTGGAAAGGTTATTTTGACACTTCTAAACTCATTCTAGAACGATCAAAAAACAGTAATGATACCGCTAACATTGCTAAATCCTATACTTATTTGGGAGACTATTATACTGCAAAATCCATATCAGATAGTGCCTTTTTGTGCTATTTTAAAGCTGAAAAATTATATGTTAAAATTGGCAACAATTACAATCTTATTAGGGGCAATACCAAACATACACTATAAACTAAGACATTAATACTAAAAAAGGTTTAAAAAGGTTTAATTCTTCTTTAATAAAAAAGGTCGAAAATTAAAGTTAGTCAAATGAATGGTTTAATTTTTGCTTTTTAAAAGTGATTTTATATGGTCGATTTCAGCTTCTAAGTCCCCTACACGGTCATATAATACGGTTGGGTCAGGTAATTCAAAAGAAAGGTGCATTTTTACAGCCCAGACTTCTTTTATATGATATGTCTCTAGAGATATATTAGGATACTCCTTTCTATTATCTGATTTCAAATATAAATTGTCATATTTTTTCAAACGGTTTAAAACACGCTTAACAAGAATACCATCATTACTGACAATCACATATATACGATTGTCTTTTATGTCTTTAATCCAATTCTCTACCCATTCACCAACTACATAAGACCCATCGTTTAAAGTTGGATACATAGAATGACCTGATACTTGAAACATTCTAAAAGTACCATTCTGAATATTTGGCAAACTAAAGGTTGGTAATGTCTGTACAAAGTGTGGATCTCCATAACCTAATAAATACCCAGCTGCAGCTTTAGTAGGTACCAGTACTACATTATCCTTCCCGCTTTCACTTACAGTAACAATCTTTGGCATTTTGCTAGACAAAACAGATTTGTCCTCATTTACTAAAAGTGATACATTTTCTTTATTTTTCGTTTCTTCCGAAAATGTGACAGTTTTTGTGACATTTTCAAAGTGTGACATATCCTGCACATTTGGTTTTAACATCTCACCCTCTCCTAAAACAAACCAAATAGGATTTAAGTCTATATAAGAATGTAGAATTTTTTCTATAGTATCTGAGTTCAAACCAGCTGAATTCTTAATGGCTTTACCAATTAATCCTACAGATAAGCCTGCGTCAACGGTAATATTGTTAGGATTCAATCCTTTGTATTCCATGTATTTACATAACCTATGTGTAATTTTTTCTATACTCATATTGAAATAAGTCTATGTTTTTATTAATTAGTATTGAAAAATATCTATATTTGTATCACTCTAACGATACAAATGTATAATAAATTTTAAGATATGAGCATATTAATTGAACAAGCGAGAAAATTTAAAACTTGGGAACTGCTTCATAGTATGACAGGTAAGAGTAAAGTTTATTGCAAAAAAGTAGTGACAAACGAAAGAAAACAAGAATCAGTTGCTGCCAAACTAATCATGGAAAAGTTTGCAGAATTAGAAAAAATGTTAATCAACTAATTCGTACGAATGCAACTGTTACCCCAAGACATCATTATACGTAATTACAAAGACGGTGAAACCTTATGGGTTTCGCAACGCTTGGTATTACAAATTTGTCAAGTAACAGAAGAATATTTAAGAACACGTGCTAGAGCACTATTCAAAAAATCAATCCAAAAAGGCTATAAATACGGCGACTTTTTACCCAATACAGGAAGTGCTTGGCGTTGGGGCAAAGCAAACGGGACGTTTTACTACGACTACGATTGTTTACCTGATCGCAAACCAACTCACTACCGTTCAAAATTTGGCGCAAAGCATGAGCTTCTACAAGCGTATGAGGCTCTGCAAAGTGCTGATAAATCTAACAAGCAAAATCAATTAAAAAACGCTATCCAAGCGCAAGTAAACACGTTCATTGACAATACTGACATTACTTATTACATGTACAGTGCAATTGTAGGCTTCAATCAAAAACAAGCCGAACAAATGGCGACTGGACGTGCTTGGTGCATTTGGATAATGAAACAATTGTTTAATGATAACTTCAAGTTACTTGGAATCAATAAAAAACAGGACTTCTACCAAGTGTGTACTGATATGTTGGCACCGCTGGAACTGGAAGGTTTTAAAATCAATTCTCCTGCCTATTTACGCAATAAGATAAATGAGTTTCCATTTACAGGCGATACAATCGAACAATTGAAGTTCTTTATTTCGGGTAAATATGGAAATGACAACGCCCAAATAGTGGGTAAATTCCCTTTAATTGACGAAAGCACAGGTCAAATTTACCAGTTTGATATACATCAGGCTATGATGTTTCATCTGTATATGAATCCTGGCGGTTCGTCAAAAGAATATATCCGCACACTTTGGGAGCGTGATTATTGCGAAGATGTTCAAGAATTTGACTTACAGCCTGTAGCCTATCGTACTTTTTGTCATCATTTGACCCGTTTTAGCTCACAAATCAAAACAGCTAGAGCGCGTCACGGTGAAGACTATTACAAAAAGCACGTTCAAACATACGTAACTACAGAAAGATTACAATACGCACACTCATTATTTGCGGGTGATGGTTCAGGAACTATCAACTACAAGTATAAAAAAGCTGACGGCAAGTGGCATACAATGAAACTATATGTAATTCTTATTACTGATGTAGCAAGTAGACACATTGCGGGTTGGTCCGTTGCTCCTGTAGGTTCTCACAAAGAAACTGAAGCTATGACTAAAGCAGCTGTTAAAATGGCTATTGAAAACGGAGGCAATCAAACGATGTTCGAGTTTATTTCTGATAACCACGGAGCATTTACTTCAAAAGAAAGCAAATCATTCTTAAATCTTGCTTTCAACAAAGTAAGAACCATTGAAGCGGGTAATTCACAAGCAAACCCTGCAGAAACTCAATTCCGTTTGTTTAAACGCAGTTTAAAAGACATTCAAAACTTCCTTTCAACATCATGGGGAACTGGTTTAGAAGGTCAGGCAAATCCTGATCATATCAATATCGATGATATGCCGACCTATGATGATGCTGTAATTCAGATGCATGAACTTATTAAGCGTTGGAATGCTACCAAACTACGTGATGGTGTTGCGCCTGTAGAACGCTTCGCAATTAAACACCCAAATTGCCAACCGCTTGAACCAATAGTAATGCGCTATTTGTTTGCTAAGCATACCAAAGTAGATGTAAGTTATATGCGAGGATATGTAAATGTTTATCGTACCAAAGGATACAGTGATAGTGAGTTATTCCAGTTCGAAATACCACAATTTGGAGGCGTAGGGACTGAATTGATTGCTAAAGCTACAGGTTACACCACAGGCGCTCAGGTAAAAGTAGTATGGGATGAAACCTTTGCTGATTTATACACACTGGATGAAAAATTTATAATGAGTTGTCCTAGATCGATTGGGACTTCACAATCTCATGCTGAAATGGACGAACAAAAAACCAATGCTTTAGGACACTTGAAAGGACGCAAAGCAAAACAAACTGAGTATATCGATGATTTCGAAACTTCACTTAATGAAGTAATGGAAGGATTAAGCTATGAGCATAGCATCGCACTTGGTGGCAATAAAGAATCTTATAATAAAAATCAAATAAATAACGAGAATACTAACCTTAAAAATACGACCAAACAGAGAGTAAATAGAGACTTTAATAGCTCTGAATGGTCGGCTTAAATTTTAAATCTATGGCAAAGTTAACACAAATTCAAAAACTAGACCTAATACCCTCAGCAATTGAAGTGTATTTATCGGACAACTCCACTACACAGGTGGCATTGGCAAAATTAGCAGGAATTGATAAAGCCTACGTGAACCAAATAGCAAAATCTAATGAGTTTATTGGTAAAGCAAAAATTGCTGACAAATATTATGAAGCAATAGCTTTGGTTATTGGTTTTAAGTTAGAAAAAACCTATTGGCAACACTTCAATACGTTCAATTTCAAACAATCGATTATCACTTTTGAAAAAGCACGTGAAAAGAAAATCAGGTTAGGAGTTGATGGTGATACAGGACTAGGCAAAAGTTATGCGGCCGATATGTTTAAAAGAAAACATCCTGCACATGTATTCCTAGTTAAGTGTTCAGGCATAGAAAATTCAAAAGAGTTTGCTATCAATTTGGCAACTGAAGCTGGAGTAACCACCACAGGAACTAAAGGCGCAATTATCAAAAGAGCTTGTGAGAAAATCAAAAATCTAGGTAATAACCCAATATTGATTATTGACGAATTCGAGAACTCAAAAGCAGGCAACATTCCAACCGTTAAAACTATTGCAGACGAATTACAAGGCTATGCTTCAGTAGTGGTTATTGGTATTGATGTGCAAAAAATGCTAAAAAAAGCAGCAGATAGTCGTAAAAATGGCTTTGTACAAACTAATCGCCGCTGGTCATTTGGATGGACAAACTTAGATCCATCAATTAGCGAAGACATTGAATGTATTTGCAACGAATTAGGAATAATCAACAAACCTGCTATCAACTGGCTTAAAGCACGTGTAAAAGACTTCGATAGTCTTAAAAATATCATTACCACGGCACTTGAAGAAGCTGAAATATCAGGTCAAGAAGTTACCATCTCAATGTTAAATGATTTATACCCATTATGATAACAGTTTATAACCCAACACAGCGAATCCTTATTGTAAAAAACAAAAAAGGAAAAATAGTAAAAGCCTTTGGAGGTGATATTGCAACCGAAAAGTGGAATGAAAAGTTAAATAGCTGGATTAATAAACGTAAAAATTAAACTTAATGAAAGTATCAAAACAATGGCTTGAAACCAAAATTAAAGAACTAAATGATTGGCTTTTTGCAAACGAAAAAGGAATTCATTTTGAATTTACTCACAAAAAACGCAGTCGAGATTATTATGTAAACAAGCTAATAGAACTCGAAGAAAACCAACTAATGTCAATAAAAGTATGAGTAAAAGAAGTGGACACCCACTGGCCAGTAGAAGGCGACACTTTAGAACTGATAGAACACAATTTTAATTAATAAAATAAGAAAAATGGAAACTACGAAACCAATTGCTGAAATGACAGCATCAGAATTAAGAGAATTAGCAAAACAAAAAGAAGCCGCAGAACAATCACAGCAAATACAGCGTAAAAAAGCTTATGATACTGATAAAGAAAACTTTTTAAACGAGGTTGCAACAAAGTTTACAGAGGTAAAAAAGATTCTATTCTCACTTAAAAATGATACGATTAGCCACTCCGAAAACTTCAATGCTTTGAAGTATCATCTAGAAGACAAAGCGGTTAAAGAAGCTAAGAGTTTCGAACTTAAAAATGACCGTGTAAAAATAGTAGTCGAAAACCAAGACAAGTTTGATTTTAACGACAGTGCCATTGTACACATCAATGCTATCAAGGACATTTTTAGAGACAAATTCGAGGCGAGAAATAAAGGTTTTTATAACCTTTTGGATAGCATTCTTATGAAAAACTCAAAAGGCGAATATGATGCTAAATTATTAAACAAGGCACGCCGTCAAGCTAAAGAATTAGGAGATGAAGCCTTGATGGATGAGTTTGACAAATTGAATGATTGCTTAGTGGTGGTAGGAACTGCGAAGTATGTGAGGGTTTATACCAAGGACGATAAGAACCGATGGAAAGATGTTTCTCTGAGCTTCTCAAGCTTGTAAAAATTGAATACACAATCCCGAAAGGCATGCGCTTACGTTCGAGTCGTAAGCGGGAGCGAAAAAATGAAAACTAGTAAAAATGAAAGCAATCGGAATCACACAGTTTCTAGAAAAGTCCTTCGATACATACGACATTGAAGGCGAATGGTTAGACAGTTTCGGCTTGATTGAAAAGAACTTCAAAATGTCGGTTACTGGCGATTCTGGACACGGTAAAACAGAATTTGTGGTTAAGTTCGTTAAAGAAATATGCTTAAAATTCAAAGTAAAAGCAGATTATTTCTCATATGAGCAAGGTCATTCAAAATCTTTACAAACCGCTATCCAACGTAATAACATGGAAGAAGTAAAAGGCAAAGTAATGTTTATGACAGGTGGTACTTTTGACGAACTTTTAGCGAGGTTAAAACGTAGAGCTTCTGCAAGAATTGTAATTATTGATAGTCAGGATTATTCTGAATTATCGACTAAACAATACAAATTGCTTGTCAAAAGCTTTCCTAAAAAATCATTCATTATCGTTAGTTGGGCAAAGAATGAAAAGCCAAAGAATCAAGCTGCACGAGACATCGAATATATGTCCTGCATCAAAGTGTATGTAAACAGCTTTAAAGCACACCCACGTAGTCGTTTTGGAGGAAATAAACCCTTTGTTATTTGGGATAAAAAAGACAGCACACCAGTTCAACAAAAACTTTTTTAAGATGAGACAACCGAAAAAACAAAGCAGAATCTACAACACTTTTAATGATTCGGATAGTGCTGTAAATAACTATTTCAATAACAAAAATCGTGTTGAAACCCAAAAAAAGGAAAGTGAACAATCCCTTTCGGCAGAAATGGAGTTGATTATGAAACGCAAACGAAGCACTATTCTAACGCTTGCCACACATACGGGCATAAAAGAGGCTGACAGTTGGACAAAATTCAATAATTGGATGATCAACTCCTCTGTTCATAAAAAAGCGCTTAATGCATACGATTATGATGAGTTGGACGATTTAACAAAACAGTTCCATGCATTGAAAGCCAACTATGAAAATAGTGCAGAAAAAACAGGGACTAAAGCTTGGCATCATGCCACAGGAATCCCGAAGCCATCTGATAATTAGGTATAAAAAAAGCCCTAAATAATACTATCTAGAGCCTCTCAACTTGGCGGTTGTGTGGCCCCAAAGATAGTATTAAATGGCTTATAATCGAGAAAATTTCTTAACAAAAGTTTTAAAAATTCAGGAAATTGCTTTGTATCACAACAAGCAAGGGCTGTTTTTTAAAGAAATATTCCATTTGTATATAGAGAAACAATTTCACATTAGTAAACGCACCTTCGACACTTACTTAGGTATAAATGCCCGAAAAGAACTCAAAGAATTAAAGTCAAAAAAGGAGCAAAACCAACAAAATCAACAATTACAACTCTTTTAATTATGAACCACGAACTAAAAATTCACCCTCAATTTTACAAAGATGTATTATTAGGGGTAAAGAAAGTAGAAGTCCGAAAAAATGATCGGAATTATCAAGAAAATGACCTTCTAATACTCAATGAATTTGACCCAAAAAAGGAAAAATATACCGGTGGTCAAATTAAAAGACGGGTAGATTATATCATTAAAGATGTTTTGGGTTTAGACCCTGAATATGTAGTCTTACAAATATCAAAACCTTTGTAAAATGAACATTGAAATTAAAATTTCCTTCACCCAATTAACATATTTAAATGATTGTTTCGCCGAAATGGAAACCCCAATTTCATCAGAAAGAGTTTCAAGAATATCATATAATATCTTATTTAATTTACATAAGAAGCTTTTAAAAAAAACCATTAATAAAATAGGTGTAAAAGATAAATTCAAATTATCTCTTGAATATTATGAAGGGCATTTTTTAGAGCAATACTTGTTACATAAAATCGAATATGTGTCAAAATATGAACTTGCATACCACTCAATTCAAAGTGTTATTAATGATTTAAACCAAAAATTAGCATAATGCATACTAAAAAGATGCCAAAAAAAGCACTCCGAAAAATGGAAACGATATTCGAATACGATGCACGATTAAAAAAAGAAGCTATCGAAATTTCAAAGAATTTCGCTCACACCAAACCAATTAAGTATTGACTAAAATAGAAGAATATGGAAGACTACATCACTTACGAAGTTACCTTCATTGAAACTAAAGAGAGATGGATATTTCAATACCGTAAATCGGATGAAATTTTACACTGTTTTATCAATTTGAAAGGCTCAAGCTTTATCAATTTGCTCCGAAAACAGACCTTTCCTGAAAATGTAGCAATGATAGAACAATGGGCAAAGTTTAAAAAAATAGTAACTATAGAACTTAAACTGGAAGATTATTCTTTTGAAACGTTTTGGGACAAATATGATCTTAAAAGAAAAAAAGAGCTATCGCAAAAAGCCTTTGAAAAACTGGATTTAGTTAGTAAAGTAAAATGCTTTACAGCATTAAAACATTATAACGAAGATTTAAAGAAAACAGGTCAAGCAAAGGCACATATGGTTACTTGGCTAAATCAAAAAAGATTCAATGACGAATATTAATTTAAATGCTGTTTAAACAATGCGGAAAACCGTAATAATTCGAGTAAATCTTTAAATAAATTTGCAAAATGAACCAACATTTAGAATTATTAATAAAAGCAGAAAAAAAGCAATCCTTCGCAAAAGGATTGCTTTTTGGTTTTACAATTGCTTCCGTTTTCGTAATAGCAATATTATTTTTTATATTTGATAAACTTTAAACTACAAAAATGAAAAAAATACTAGCAATATCAGTAACGACGCTTTTTTTGTCATGCAATAATTCAGGAAAGACGTACACAAAATGTATAGAAACAAGTTATAACCTTAACAAAGAGGCTATAGACAAAGTGATTAGTGTCAATAAAACCGACGGAGGGTTTACCGTTGAAATAGTAAATAACACAATTAAAATTGTAGACAAAAACGGAAAGGAAACTTTGTTAAATGATGATAATGGGTATTCTGTTGCAAATAAAATGATTGGTGACACCTTAGTAATTGAAAGCTTGCCTACTGAAGCTACACCTTCAAACATTCTAAAATATGGTAATGAATATAAATTTTACAACTAATGAAAAAACTACTCTTTACTTTACTACTCATTCCAACGCTTTTAATGGCTCAAAATCGTCCTGATTGGGATTATGATGTGCGCCAGCCAATAAGTGTCGATTTTCCACAGAAACTACCATTTTACAATGATTATTTGCCATTGCAAAACACCTATTACGAGCTAAATGTAACATTGAATAACATTAGAAAATTGGTAACGGATAACTTGAAAATGAACCCAAAACAAAACGCTCCAAGTGGTTCAGGGTTTCAGTATGAAATTTACACCAATCCAACCCACAGATTACCGCTAAAAGTAAAATACAATACGTTTACAGCTTATGGGTTAGAAGTGGTTAAATCAATCGAAATAAATGGCGATTTTAAAGATGTAGCAACGCTTTTTATTTACATGTACGACACTAACTATTCAGTTAACGAAATGCCAATTAATAAAGCTACAAAACATTATAAACAAGATTACGCCTTATTTACGGTTAACAAAGAAGGTAAAGCTTCTATTGTAATATCAAACACCAAATACAACGACAATACAGCCGAATTTATAAAGGATTTTAATACTACAAAAGAAGCTTTAAAAATTAATCAAACAAATACGAATTAATGAAAGATGTTATAATTTCAATTGAAAGAACTTTAGATACTATAATTATTGAAACCGAACATGAGTTTTCAGGATACATTACAATAGGAATTGTAAAAGGAGATGATTTTTATGTTAAGTTAGAATTTACAGACTTGGACACAACTAAGGTTAGTTTATTAAACAAGTTGTTTCATTTGCCAAAAGCCCTGAAAATAGAATCTAAAATAATTTCTAAAGAACAATTCCCTATCACACATATTGTGGTTGAAACGATAAACGCAGATTCCGACCTAAATGTAACTTGGGATTGCCTTTCAGATGACCCTGATTTTTCTTTGGTTTTATCCTAATCAAAATCAATAATAAGTTTTCCTTTTAAATCTAGTGTATCATAATCACCCGCTTGGTATTTGTCAAGCGGGTTTTTTCTGCCCGAATAACTACACTCAAAAGTCAGTAAATAAATATCCACAATGCTGTCCATTTTATGGAATCCCTCCGAAACAAGCTCGAGTTTTCCCGTTGTTTCACTCTCGATGGTTCTGACCACTCCGTCAATGGTTGCCACATAGTCAAGAAACTTCAAACCAAGGTCACGATTCAATGAAATATTCGAAGTGTCACGCAATTGCTCGTAGCAACAATAAAGCGTTATCGTTGCCATTGGCGGGGAGCTTTTATGATCAACATCCCAATCAATCAATAAGGCATTTTGAGCGAACAATTCAAAATTTTCTTCGAACTGTTCCTGTCCAGCATACAAATCAATATACTGAACTGGATTAATGTTTTGTTTGCTAAACTTTTCTTTGTTTTCGACCTTTCCAAAAGCTTCTATTGCTTTTTTATAAAATATGTTCATAGTTTAAACCTCGTTTAAATTATTTTAAAATCTCGTTTATTTCCTTTTGTACCAATCGCTCCACTCTACGCAATAAAACGGCAGACTCGCCAATAAACCGCCTTTCCGGTAGTTTTATTTTGCGTTTTCTTCGATGTGCTTTCACAGTGCTCTCCCTTCCTTTTCGCTTTCGGCTATGTGATTTTATATTTACAGCGGTATTAATTTCTGCACCTTCATTGTGCGCCTCTGCGTAGGGAACATCTGTACCAATAGTTACACTGTTACGGGTTACTTTTATCTTACGAATAGAACGTTTCAAACGCCCGGACTTTACCATTAACGAACCTCTAGCAGCTGCTTTTTTTTGCGCTTCACTATGCCATTCTGGTGACGGTTTTCTCGCAGGCCAAGCCGTTACGGTTCTGTCCACCCAATTTTTACGAACAAAGCGCTCCTTACTGAAATTGACCGCTTCAATAGCGGCCATTTCAGGAAACTTTCGATACAGTTTGGAAAGTCTATCCAGTTTTATTAAAAAGTCTTGCATACTAAGCTGTTTCAGCATTAACAATCACACGACGCATCATTTCTTTAAACCATGCTTCGACATCATCTTTAGTCATTCCTGCATAAGCACTTTCAGCTACATTGATACCGCCTTTGTTAAATGAGTCAATACGAATGTCGATTTTTCGAATTTGATTGGCAGACCCAGCCACTCGGTTCACGTTTTCACCTTGCTTTTTCTTCTTATCGTCTGGAGCTAGCTTACCGTCGATAACAGGAGCTTTAAGCAACGGACTTATAGGAGCGTTATCTGCAGGTGAATTTGATTTAGGAGATAGCTTGGGGTCTTTTTCTCCAGACGTAATCAAATTGTTTGATTCTCTAAACTGTTTGATTTTATCCAGTCCTTTTTGAGCCAATCCTGTTGGGTCAATTTTAGCGGCTAACTCCAGTATTTGTTGTAATGGCTTGAGCAAAGCATCTAGCAAAACAACTCCTATTCGTTTTAAACCTCCTACAATGCCATCGGTTTGGAATGCCGATTTAATGCTTTCCCAATGGTCATAAAGTGATTTAAAGGCACTAACAACTAGACCTATTGGTCCTAAAAACAGCATTAACGATGCGCCCCATTCATCCCATTTTGCAATAGCAAGAACAATAATTCCAATTAATGTCGCGATTCCTATAACTATTAACCCTATTGGATTCATACTCATTGCGATATTCCACAACCATTGAGCGCCTTCTACAAGTTTAAGTGATTTGGCTACCTTACCAAGCATTGGAAATAATTCAGTTCCTAAGCTTATAATTCCCGATATTGCCATTCCGCCCATACCTAACGCTTGTATTAAAGGCATCCAACCGCCTACGCTTTCCGCAATAGAGGTCTGTATTTCTGCCACCCAAGTTTTAAAATCGGCATCAGCAGATTTAAACGACTTTAATTTATTAGGGTCGAGTTCCATAGTTCCAAGACCTAAAATAAAACTCATACCTGCATCCTCACCTGCACCTTTAAAGATATCAGTCAATGCGAGTTGCTTGGCTTGTGCAGTTGCTCCTTCCATTGATTTTGAAATCAATTGTACGGCTTCAAAAGAAGTCTTTCCAACCAAATCTTTTACACCTAACCCTATTCCTTTTAAAGCAGCTAGTTGATTGGGTCCCATTTCTTTTAAACTCAAATTCGCCTCCTTAATGGAGTCGATTGCTTTGTCGGAGAAAATACCCTGCTTACCTGCGTTGGTCATAATGGCCAGCATTTGAGAGGCATCCAAACCAAGTTCACGTACTTGTGGCCCATATTCTTTGAACTGGTCAAGCATATCGCCGTTTAGGTTTGCTCCTTTTTCGTAACCCGCCTGTAATAATGCTAAATTGCTTTCAAAACTGCCTCCAATTTGTTTAGTCATAGCATTGGCTGCTTTTGCAATTTCGATGCTGTCTTCGTTGAAAAGCTTGCTTATTTTATGAATTTTGGCACTCATTTCGTCTACATTAGAAACATCCATTTGCTGTAAAGCAGTTTGCGTATTGCTAATGTCATTTGTGAAGTCCAACTGTTCGGATACGCTATTAAATAAATCCGTCATTTGGTTTATTTTAATAGGGTCAAATGCTTCACCAATATTAGAAAATACTTTGATTTGTTTCATATTAAAGCTTTGCAGTTTTTCTTCCATCTTATCGGTTGCATGCGATAACTTCGCCTGTACTTGAGATAATTTGTTGTTAAACATTTTATCACCAAGCTCCATAATCAACTCTAATTTTGATTTTTTGCCCATATTGTTATTTTTTATATCTTTGTAATCAAGTTATTAAAGACGCCTTTCACGATATCGCTCACTGAAGAGGAATAGCACAGCAGTAAGGAACCATTAAATTGGGGGTGTTAAATAGCTTTATTCCTAACAAGAAGACCTTTGCGTAAGTTTAGGTCTTCTTTTTTTGCCTGATACCAAGTCAATACTTCAAGCCCATTGTTATTCAATTTACAATCTACTATAACCATAGTATCTTGATAGAACTTGATATAACGAGACTGGAATTTCCCTTCTAATTTATCGGGGTTATTATACCAAACTTCATCCGGACTATTCAATATTTCTTTGATATGCGGGAATATCTGATGTCTGTTTTCAATTGGTTTCACATACTTTCCTTTGGTGTGAAAATCGAAGTTCTTTTCAGTTAACACCATCTTACGGCCATAGTAGTCTTTGAACCCCATAAAAGCTCCTGATTTGTCCTTTTTAAACAATTCTTTTACATTGTCTGCAGTAATGCTTTCGTCTAGTGAAATAGGGTTTAAATCGAATTTAAACGAATCCCATTTTTTTAGATCATACTTATCTAAAGTCATATCGTTTAACTTTTTCGGCAGTCCTTTGATATCGCTGTAAAACTGTGATTTGGTAAATACTTCTTTCAGGTCACCTCGATTGATATTGAATTGACTTTTTGACCAGTTTGCATTGTCAGCGTTAAGCATTTCCTGAGCGACTTTACCGCTCATTACTTCACCTGATTTCGGAGTTTGGTTATATTGTGTAAACTCGCAGCGACACCCGTGACCATTTGGAGGAAATAACTTCATAGCTTCACGGTCGCTTAAGTTGAATATTTTACCATCCAGTTTGGCGTGTTCATTTCTTACTTTTGAATCTCCTGCAGTTTGATATTGAACATAAGAAGTAACCGTGTCCTTTTCGGCTAAAAAACGGTGATATGCTGCCGAATTTTGACCCACGGCCACCGAAAGATTATATTCAGTGGTTAGATAGTTTTGATTCAAATTAGCTACACGTTCATTAGCCAGTTTCTTAAAATCGGCTTCTGATCTAATTTCGTTTTTATCCTGGTCTAATAGTAAATCAGTCATGGCGGCCAAACGTGCCTCCGTCTTCGATTCCGAAAATTCAAAAAGGTTATATTCCATCAGCTGATAAGCCAAACTATCGGGCGTATTAAACCCTGAAATTGTGCCATAACCCGATTTTAAACCGTCAACTAATTGCAAAGCTTCAGCAACTATTAACTGTCCCTGTGTGCCTATTGTTTCCTCTTTGTTCCATACAGCAGTAAGTAATTTATTAGTTAAATCGTCTAGTATTTTGGTGCTTGCTTCAACTACAGGAGCGATGGAACCGCAGCACTTATGATAAGTAATCTCTTTTCCATGGTTTATCGCCTGAATGGTTATCTTTTTGCTCGGGATTTTGAATTGCTTCATTTTTTATAAGTTTTAAAATAGCCTCCATTATCGGTGCTGATGCTACAATTTGGTTATTTGATTGAGTTTGTTTTTTGCCAGTTATCGGTACGTTAAATGTTTTAGAAACCCACTCTTCGTCTACGTCAAATTCTTCCATAATGCCTTTTACGATTTCCCAAAACTTAGTTAGATCTATTTCTTCTTTCGATTCTATCCATTCAAAAATATCATCATCAGAAATGTAGCTGTAGCCTTGAATTTGTAACAAAGGCAATAATTCATCATTGATATTAAAGCCTATATTTTTCCTATCGGATTGACTAATTTTGAAATCTAAAGAGCGTTCGTGAACTTCGGTATTAGATCGATTGGCTTCATTGCTTCCTATCGTATTAGAACCCACTAACACACCTGAAATTTCAGTAGTATTGTATTCAATAAATTTTGAATACACATTGTAAGCATCGGTTCTATTAGCTTCGTCAAACTTGATAGTAGTTCCTTCAGGGAAAACACCTACTGAAGCTTCAGCTAATGCCAATAATTGCTTTTCGACATTATCGATGTGCGTAGAATTGCTATTATTGGTAGTTGCTGAAATCATCGGCATTCCAAACTTTTCGCAAAACTCAGCCCATGACTGTGCTACATTTCGTTTCCAAATTAAGTTTGGAATAATATTATTAATAAGTCCTAAAGGGTCGTCTTGATTAAGTTCAATTATCCACGGCTTATTTTGATCAGAATCATATTCTATAAAAATTTTATCTTTTGATAAATCAGGATAAATTCTTTTTTGACTAGGTACTAAGTTTCTTGAAGGTAGAACAGAAAATTTAATTTTCTTATCGTTAAACTCTGAAAACTCAATTAATTTAGTTCCAAAAAGTATAGCATCTAATTCAAGATTTAAATAGCGATAGAACCATTTTTGATTAAGTAATTTGGTTGCTTCTTCATTTATATCACCTGTTTTTTCATTTCTTATTTGAAATCCAACACTTAAAGTTGCTGTCTTTCTAAGGATAACATTTTTTAAAAGTGTTCCGTCCGTTTTCAAATCATCAACTAAATCAAAATAGCGATTGTACCGTGGTGTTTCAATATGTTCAATAGCGGTTAGTGCCAAACGCCATGATTGAATTTCTTTTCTAGAGCGGTCTTTGTATGATTTGGCAATTTGCATAATGATGGCATCAGCATTTCGTTTGCCTGATTTCAAAGGCAAAGTATCTGTTTTCGCTACAGGCGAAAAACCGCCCTTATTACGGTTGTTAAGTATTCTGTTTGTATTCTTTCTCATAAATTATAAAATTGCGCCTTAGAATTGAGTTTAAACGTGTTTTAAATCGCAAACACTACCACTTGTTATTCGTGAATGTGTTTTTGCTGCTTAATCGAAAGCTGTCCTTTGCTTCTCCCGTGCTTTCGTCTTTGATTAATGGCAGGTCAGCATAGCCTTTTCCTTCGGCTATTAATTTGAGCCATTCCATTACGTCTTGGTATCGGTTGGAACGGTGTTCTGGAATCTTATTGGGAGCGATGGAACAATACAAATGATACAAGGCACAATCAATAGTAATCATTACGATATAAGCGTTCCGGATATCAGTGGTAGCTCCATCAGCTAAAGTTGTAAATATGGCAGCCACATCATAACGCCCGGCTAAATAGTTCTTGATTTGAGCTATTGCCATTTCTTCTGCACTCAACAGCTTGGTTTCAGTGTAATTTTCTAGCAAAATGTTTTTGATTTCATTTCGAATCAATACAGCGTAGTCGGTATCTTTTAAAAATCGGCTCATTAGAATCTGTTTTTGTTATTTTTTATTATTTCTTTACGAGATGTGGCTTTAGGCTCAAATTTGGTTACGAATGTGATTTGATTTACTTCTACTATTGCAGATTGTAACGCATCGGGACCATCATCATTTGCGCCGCTTCCTTTTTCGAAAGCATATAGTTGTTCTAGCAACATATCAAAGTCAATCGATTCTTTGCATTCATCATTAAACCAAATATTAGCACGTTCAAAATAGCCCATCATACTTTCAATACGGTCGAATTTGCCGTCCTTACTTTTCTTGTCTGCTACAACTGGAATGTACCAACCACGCTCATCACCTTCAATATCAAAATCATTCACAAACTCATCTTGAGCAAACAAACCCTCAATTCGGTAGCGGCAATTGTATTTTAAGAAATCATTTTGTTGTACAAAATCATACAGCCATTTAGCAACATTCATTCTTGATGTTTTTCGAACGTAAGCGGCTAAAACGTGAAATTCACGTCCAATTTTACCCACTAGAATCATTGCCTTATAATCTCCTGCATCCTTATAACTTAAATCGCCATAGAAACACATTCCTTCATATTTGCTCCATTCTAACCTAGTTTTCCATTGGATTTGTTCGGGTTTAAACATTTCGCCATCTTGTATGTGTACGTGCATGTATTCACGCATAAAGGAACGATAAGGCGTTTCTTCATATTTATCCCTCCAATATTGGGCGTTTGTTTTTTCTGGCCATGTAGGTTCGAATGTGTGTAAATCTTTGACGGCTTTGGCAGTAACGATAAAGTGCTTTATTTTTCGTTTTGCCTTTAAAGCCTTTTCATTGATTTTTTCAAACTCTTTTTTCAATAAATTGATAATACAGTTTTTGTGAAAGTTGTTATTAGCAACAATAAAGCGTTGTCTCAAACCTCCTTCGTCAAAACAACCTCTTAAATCCTCCCAAGCCCATTCGTAAGCTTCACGTGAAAGCTTATCATTCTTTACTCTTTTTCGAGTATCAGCATCATCCATTAAGATATAATCGGGACGGTTTTCCTCCTCGCTTTCTCCACGGGGTGACTGACCGATACTCATTGCTTTGAATTTTACACCATCAGTCGTTGTAAAATCTCCATTTGTCCAGTCTCCATAATTAAATCGTTTACCGTAATCGTTTATTAATCGGGTATTCGATTTTAATTGTGCCTGTATTTTACCAATCAATTTTTTTGCTTTTGGGTCGGTTTGACCAATCAAAAGCATATAAAACAAATCTTTTGTGAAGTATAAAAACAAAGGGATTCCCATACCTAAATGCACACTTTTTGCACCTGATCTGTAAATCTCTCCAAGGACACTACATATTTTATTATTAATAATTATGGTCGCTAAATCCACGTGATAAGGCGCACAAGGACTTTTGGCATAGTTCGGAAAGTAATATTCAAACCATTTTATATAATCACTTTCAAGTCTTTTGATACGGTTGAGTTTATCAATAGGCTTTTCATTGATATCAATTGTTGTAGCTTTCTTAATTCTTACACAATGTGCATCATACTCCTTTATAAGTTTTTCCCATTTTGGACTCATTGCCATTAGCCTTCCTGATTTATTTTAAACAAAATGAACTGTTTGTGATATTCCGTAAATAAGACGGCTGTTTTGGGGTCTTGGTCTGCCATCCAGTTATCGAATTCTTTGAAAACTGAAAAGACAATTTGTGTACTTGTGCTACTTGATAGTGTTTCGATTACCTTATTAATCTTAGCGAGTGCATCGGCATCGATAAGCGATACTCCACCAGTAGCAACGGTTTTTAATTCCTTAATCAATATTTCGCGAATCTTATGAGGAGATGCCAACATTTCGGCACGCTTGTCTTCCCAACGTCCGTCTTTTCTCCATTTTGACAGTGTTTGTTCGGATACGTCTAGCTGTTCGGCAATAGCTTTTGCTGTCATTCCGTCTTCGACAAACATCCTTTCGGCCATTACTTTTTTTGCCTGATTTGTGAGCAAATTTGACATGTTTTTATAGTGATTTAAATGCAAAAATCCTTATAAATCAAGGTGCAAACTAAAATTGTTGCAACCCTTGCGAACAATTTTTCATACCCTATTTTATCATCACATCTTTGCTTCAAAGTTTTAAAAATGATTTTTCAAGTACAGCAAAACACGATAGCCGCATACGGTCAAATTTGGGAAGGAAACGGAATGGAGTTCGTTTCGATATTCACACAAATGGAAAGTCAATACAGTGATATTACTGTAAAGATTCACACCTATGGAGGTTCTGTGTTTGACGGAAATCTAATCTTTAACACTATCCAAAACAGTAAAAAAAACATTGATATACAAATCATTGGTATAGCTGCATCGATGGGTGCAATAATCAGTCAGTCCCGCAAAAATAAACCTCGTATGGTAAGAAATGGATATTTGATGATTCACGCCCCATCAGGTGGTACCGATGGAACAGCAACCGACCACGAGAATACCGCTAAACTATTACGCTCAATAGAAAAAAACTTTAAAACTCTTTTAGTTAATAGTACAGGAAAGCCTGAAAGTTATGTCGCTAAATGGATGGTTGGGGACAACTGGTTTGATGCAGAACAGGCGCTGAAGGAAGGTTTGATTTCTGAAATCATAGAACCCGAAAGCGATACTATAATCGCTAATTTAAACCCACAAGAATTAGGTGTACAAGGAATGTATTACCAATTCACGGCTTTACTGACTCCTAAAAACGAATCAAAAATAAATTTAGATCATACTATGAAAAAACCAATTATTGAAGCTCTAGCCTTAACTGGTGTAAATGAGCAAAGTTCGGATACAGCGATTATTGATGCTGTTAATGCAAAGTTTGCTGCTGAAAAGTCAGAGCTTCAAGGTAAGCTAGATGCCGAAATTAAAAAGCGTGAAACTGCCGAAGAATCATTAAAAGCCAAAGCCAAAGCAGCTATTACGGCTGTTGTTGAAGCAGCTAAAAAAGCGGGTAAAATTACTCAAGACCAAGTGGCTACTTATGAAAGTATTGCTGAAGCTTCAGGAATTGAAGTTTTAAACACTGTTCTTGGTGCTATTCCGGCACGCAATCCTATCTATTCACAAATACAATCACATGGTAAAACGGATGCAGTTTTAGGTCGTGAGGAATGGGATTTTGACAAATGGCAAAAAGAAGATCCAAAAGCCTTAGAAGCTATGGCCGGAAAAGAACCAGAAAAATTCAAAGAATTGTTTAACGCAAAATATAAAAAATAATGGCAGAATTAGTTGACGGATTATGGCTTGAGCAATTTGTAGAGCCTCAGCTTTTAGAAGAATTTAGAAACTATAAGGATGACTTTATAGGAACTTTCAAAGCGCCTTCAGAGGATGCAATTGATAAAGATGGTATTAAGTTCAATAAGTTGATTAATGAAATAAAATTTCATGTTAACAAGAGTACTGCTTTTGAACCAGTTGAAATCCCTAATAAAAAGGGTTTGGTTGAGTGGGATAAATTAGATACAGACTTAACTGTAGTATCTGATAAATCAATGCGAGCTTTAGCTTTTGATAAAGAAAGTGAATTAAGAAGATTGCATAATGAAGCCTTTAGAATGGGTGTCCGAGATTATGCGTTGAGAAAAATTGCTCCAAAAGCGAATACTTCAGGAACTCCAATTTTAAGGACAACTGGAGAAGATGATGGTACTGGTAGAAAAAAATTGAAGTATTCTGATATGATTAAATATTACAGCGTACTTGAAGGTTTGAATCTTACAGATTGGGCTCAAGCATTTATGATTCTTTGCGCTGAACACAGACAAGATCTTATTGAAGATAGAGGTAATACTAATAACATTCGTGATATTGAAATTGACTCTAATACGGGAGAGTTAAAAAGATTTTTTAAACTAAAATTCTTTGAAAATAATAGCTCTGTAAAATTTACTGCAGCTGATGCTCCTGTTTCTCAAGGTGCTGTTTCTCAAGCAACACATAGAAATGGTTCTTTATTTTATTATGCACCAAATATTGTACATCACATCGAAGCGGTAAAAGTACTTTATAAACCAATGATACAAGATACTCGAAATCCTGATCCCCAGTCAGAACTACGATTACACTGTTATGGTCTTACAGACAAAAAGCAGGAATATGGTGTGGGGGCGTTAGTTTCCGGTATTGTTACTTAATTTTTTATGTAAGTAAAATGATAGATAAAATTACACTGAAGCAAGAAGCTGATAAGCTTTTTGCTTCTACATCCCACGAAGTGTTGTTTGCAAGTCCAGCAGGCGAATTTTTTACGTCTGAAAAAATTGGAAGTTTGAGTATAAAGGCAGGTGAAAAGCTTATCAAGTTTGAAAAAACAGAAACAAAAGAGCTAAACGCCAATGACACTATTGCTAAAATCAAAGCGGTTACTTCATTGCAAGAATTGGCGGCGTTTGCAGGTGATGATCGTAAATCTGTTATATCAGTTTATGGCTGGAAAGAAAAACAACTAATAGAAGCTATTAAGGTGGTTGGTGCAAAAACCGAAGGAACTAACCCACCAGTGGCAGGAAACGGAAACGCAGACACCGACACCCAAAAGTAAATTTAAAACCAATTTAAACGATGGCAAATTTAGATGCTGCAAAAATAAAAAAAGGGAAAGTTGGAGCCAATAGGCAAAACAACGACAGGGGAATTTCAGGACTCATTGTGAGTTCGCCTGTCAATACTCTTTTACCGTTTAAAAAAACGGTTCAATTGTACGGTTTGTACGATGCCGAACAAAATGGTATTACCCCCGAATTTGACAAGACAAACAATGTAAACGTATATCGCCACGTGCGAGAATTTTACAGAGGTGCCGGTGAAGGTGTTGAGCTTAATGTAATGTTAGTACCTCAAACGGAAACGTTGATAACCATTACTGAAGATACTACTGGCGACAAAGTAAAACGTTTACTGGTTGATGCCGCTTACAAGGTTAGACAAGTGGCCATTGCTTTAAACCCAACGGTTATTGGTGTGGCTGTTGATGGATTGCCACCGGATGTTTTCGGGTCAATTCCAAAAGCACAAGGTACGGCCGAATGGGCTTATAATCAATTTATGCCAGTACACTTATTCGTTGAGGGTTATGGCTTGAGTGGCACGGCTGCAGTAGTTCCTGACTTGAGAGATATTGAAAATGTTGAGGCAACAAAAGTAACTATGGTTATTGGCCAAGACTGGCAATACGCTGAAACTAAAACAGGAATAGCCCAAAAATTTGCCGATGTAGGTACAATTTTGGGGATATGTGCGGCTGCTGGAATTAATCAAAACATTGGAGATAACGAGGCATTCAATTTAACCAATGCCGGAAAGTCTGCTTGGTTGGTTCCTGGACTATCGAACCATAAAACCAATAAAGAAGTTTATGCTGAATTGCAAACTTTTGAAGATAAAGGATATGTGTTTGGTATTACTTATCCTGGTCTAGCGGGAGTCCGTATCAATAACGACCACGTTTGCGCACCTATTAAAATAGATGCTGAAGGCAACATCAACGAGCATACAATTGCTTACGGCCGTGTTATGGACGACTGCGCTAGACAGTTAAGAACCGCTTATTTACCTAAGGTTAAAAAAACGTATCCGGTTAACGCAGCGGGTAAACTACCAACAGGTGTGCGTGTGAGTTTGGAAACCATTGGCGACAACATATTTACCGATATGCAGAACGCTGTCGAAATATCTGCGGGTAAAACGACCATTGACCCGAATAGTGATTTGTTGGTTGCAAAAGAGCTGAAGGTATCTTTTAACGTGCAACCTACTGGTGTACTGGGCTATTTAAACGGAACTATTAACCTTAAAGCTAAGCAATAATGGCAGAAATAACAAGAAACGGTAAAGCTTACGATAGTGCTGATTCAGAATGTTTCATTAATGGAGTGCCTCTTGAAATTACTTCGGCAACTTATGGTAATGAGCAAGAACATCAATTGAATTTTGGTCTTAGTTCGAATGCTAGCAGTTGGAGTCGTGGCAAAAAAACACCAAGCTGTACAATAGGTATTATGATGCATGACATCGTACCTCTTGAATTAGCTGCTAAAGGTGGTAGTATTTTAGATATTCCACCATTTTATATGATCATGACTTTTACGAATGAATATAACATCATTGTAACGGATAGGGTTTTAATGAAATTCCAAAACGAGGGCCGAGAGGTTACTGGCGAAATGGGGCTTAAAAAAGAATACACGATGTTCGCTTTATCAGTTGAATTGAACGTAGCGGCATAATTCCAAGTTCATTTTTTTTCATTTTTTAACAAGCCCTCTGATAGGGAGGGCTTTTTTTAAATCAAATTTAAACACAAAATATAATGGCAAAAGTCAAAAAAGAAGTAAGTCAAGAAATAATTGAAAAAGTCGGCGGTGTCGACAAATTAAGACGAGTTGAATTACCGCTGGATGATGACGGTAACGAGGTATTGGACGTGATCGTTTGCATTCCCGATCGTAGAACTATGGGGCAATACTTGAAGTATCAAAGCGTAAATCCCGCAAAGGCACAAGAGATTTTGGTTAAAAACTGTTTGCTGACAGATAAAGACCAGGTACTTGCAGATGATGCATTGTTTTTAACCTGTGTAAGCGAATTAGCCCAGCTGATTCCAATTAGAGAAGGCAAGATAAAAAAGTATTAGACGATTGCCCGGGACTGATAAATGATGCTGATAAAGACATGATTTTTAAAATTGATGCAATGATTAGCCACGTCTTGCATTTGCCTTTCCCGGAACAATTGGATGATGATGTTTGGGCTCAAAAATGGGCACAAGTGCAGTGGCTGATTGAAAAAGGTATAGTAGCTCCAATAAATCCAACATAATGCCAATAACAGATGCTTACAAACACGTCTTTAATGACGTTGTTGCTTTCCCGTCAAACATAACGATCGATTTGGTAGCACGCTATGCGGCCGCTTTTGGAATGATGGCAGCGGGAGCGGCTATTGAAAAAGTATTTGTTGAAAAAACTAAAAACAAAGATTACAATTTTCAATATTTCCCTATTCAAGATGGGAGTGTGGACTATGTAAAAATGGTTGTTCCTGGGCAAGAAGCTTTAGAATTTTCGACCGTATTACATGGCGACAGAGGCAATGTTTTTGCGCCTCCTTTATTGATCGGTTTTTCTCAAGAAAAGTCTCTGATTGAAACCGAAGTCAATGACGATGATCCGATCGTAATTGAAAGATGGGGAACAAAGCCGTGGGATATCACTATTAATGGCATTTTGATTGATTTAGACAACAGAATTTATCCAACAGATGAGATACGTCGTTTAAATCGAAATTGGAAATATAATGGCGTGGTTAAGGTTATAGGGAAGCAATTTGAAGAAAAAGACATCGATAGTTTGTATTTCCGATCAATCAATTTTACGGCTGTTGAAGGTTACCAGGACACTATACAATTTACCATCAATGCAAGTTCAATAAAGGCAGTCAATTTCACACTTTTGAAACCAAATAGTTAATGAATTATTTGTATCACAATATCAGTATAAGAATAACCATTGCTGATAATTTAGAGTTTACGGTTTGCCAATCGATTCACATAGAATCAAGTGTACAAGTTCTTGCAAATAATGCCAAAATCGAATTACCTAGGGAGTTTCGTAATGCCGTTGATGAAGTGGGTAAAGCCATCAATATTGCGGGTAAATCTATTTTGGATTTTATGAAACGTGGGAATGCTATAAAAATTGAGTTTGGGTACGATGGTGACCTGCAAAATGAATTCGAAGGATACATCACTAAAATAGGCGCTGAAATGCCTTTGCTTTTAGAATGTGAAGACGAAATGTTTCAACTCAAGAAAGCTCCTAGAATAACCAAATTTATAAAGTCGGGAAAGTTAATTGATATTTTGAAAGCCGTATTACCCGCCAAATATAAGATTGAATGTAATGGTGATTACTCAATCGGAAAGTGGCTAATAGAAGATGCAACTCCTTACAATGTTCTTGAAGAGCTTCGAGACAAAGCAGGAATCAGAGCTTACTTTAAAAACCCAACGACACTATGTGTTGGAATGATCGTGGATTTTAAAGCTGAAACAGTTCATAAATTCAATTTTAGTGAGAATGTACGACGTGGTAGTAATTTGAAATTTGAACAAAAGGAAAGTAAACCAATATTTCTAACTGTCGAAAGTAAACAAGCAGACGGCAAAATACTTTCAATATCTGTAGGTGAAAAAGGAGGTGATGAAAAGAAAATGAAGCTTTGGCCAAATATGACTAAATCAGAACTTCAATTATGGGCCAATAAACAACAAACAAGTGTTTCCTATGATGGCTTTGAGGGAACTTTAGACGGATGGTGTTACCCTAGAACTAAGCCAGGAGATTCAGCACAATTGTATAGGCCATATTACAAAGACAGGCATCAAGATGGAAGGTATTTTATAGAAAGCGTAACCATCGATGTTAACGGTTCTGAAGGTATTAAGAGAGCCAATAATTTAAGTTATAAACTATGAGTGAATTTGAGGAAATGTTTAAACAAGCTATCCATAGCTCACGTAAAAATAAAGGCAAATTTACCTTAACTGTTGGAACGGTAAAAGCTGTTGAAAATGATACTTGCACTGTAGATTATTATGAAGATGTTCGGCTTAACGCTATAATTGAAGATTCAAAAAGCCAGTTTACAGTGTATCCTAAAGTAGGCTCAAAAGTAGTTATTGGCCGCCTAGAGAATGAAGATAATGCTTTTGTAGTTGGTGTTTCTGAAATTGAAAAAGTAACTGTTAAAATAGGCGATTTGATATTTGAAATAAACAATGGCAAGTTTAAGATTAAAAGCGGAAGTGTGAGTCTTAAATCGATTTTAAACGATGCTTTTGACCAAATGAATAAAGCAATAATAACGACACCATCGGGACCAGGACAATTTTCCGCTGCAGATAAATTGGTATTTAAAGATTTAAAACAAAAAACGAATCAATTACTAGGATAATGGCATTAAATGATATTGTATTTATTGACGAAATAGTAAATCTGCAGGATGAAATGAGTCGGGCAATAGATTATGAAACGGCTAAAGTAGAATATGCACAAAAACTGCTACTAGCAATTAAAAATTACATAAAGTCTGGAACGGTTACTGTAAACGTGATTACCACTGGAAGTGCTGCTAATCATACTGGAACTGGAACGGGTACAATAAGTTAAAGATGAGACAGGATATATTGAGAGACGAAAGCGGTGATTTATTATTTGCCAATGGTGATTTTGCCACAGGACAAAGTGATCAGCAACACGTTGAGGATATTTTTGACTTGCAACCAGGAGAATTAAAAGAGTTCCCTTTAGCAGGTTTTGGTGCTATCAATTATATCAAAAAAACAATTACTGCAGATGAGTTTAAACGTGATTTAAAGATTCAGTTAAACTATGATGGTTACACCAACGCAACGATTGACACCAGTAAAGGAATTGAGAATTTAAACATTGAAATATGATAAGAATGATAAATTATTTTTTAAAAGGATTCGGTTTTGTCTCCTTAGGTGATTTTACAAAGAGTGCTTTCGGATTCATTTATACATCAACTTCAATTATTAAAATCGATTTAATCTTGGCTTTTATATTCTCAATTGTTAGTTTTTTGTTTGGGTTCAATCACCTTTTTTTAATTGCTTACGTTGTCCTTTTGGTTTCAGAATGGTACACAGGAGTACAAGCTTCGCTCAAAAGAGGCGAACGACACGAAAGTCGAAAGTTTGGTAGAATGATTTTAAAAATAGCTACTTATTTAGTGCCTATTTACATCTTAAACACTTTTGCCAAAAATGCTGATTTTATCAAAATAATGGATATGGAATTAGATCCTTTTGCATGGTTGTATTGGGCGGTTTTACTGGGTATTATTTGGCAATTATTAGTTAGTCTTTTGGAAAATTTAGACAGTTTAGGTGTCCGTTATGCGAAGACATTAATCCGAATTATCAATAAAAAGTTTTACAAACAATTTGAATTAGACGATGGAGATAATAGCCTTACATAATCAAACTTTAGCAGATATCGCTGTTAGGCATTGTGGAACTATTGGAGCTCTGGTCGAAATAGCCATTCTAAATAATATCAGTATTACCACGGATTTATATGCTGGACAAATTATTCAGATTCCATCAAAAGATTATGGTAATCAAGAAGTGGTTAATTATTTCGCAACAAACAAGGTTGAACCAGCAACGGCTTTAACCAAAGAACACATAGCCTTAATAGAAGGGAATTCGGGTATTGGATATTGGATAATTGAAAACAATTTTATAGTACAATAATGGCTAGAACTGTAGCACAAATACAAAATTTAATGTTAGCGGATATTGCTTCAGATGATACGTTGACAACGGCGTTAACATCGTCAAGTAAGTACGCTATTTTTAGGCTATTCACATTTATAGTGGCAACAGCTATATGGATTCACGAAACTTTTTTCGACCAACATACTGTAGAAATTGATACAAAAATATACAATCAAAAATCAGGCAGACCATCATGGTATAGAGAAATGGCTTTGAAGTTTCAATACGGTTTTGACCTTGTTGCTGATAAAGATTATTTTGATAATGGCACAGCATCACAAGAACAAATTGAAGATTCTAAAATTATCAAATACGCTGCTGTAAATGAATCAGATGACGAAAGCAGGCTAATTATAAAAATAGCTGGAGAGGTTGATGGTGTTTTAACTGACTTTACTGACCCTTCTCAAGTTATAGCGATAAAAGCATATTTCAAAGAAATAAAATACCCGGGCAAAATAACAATCATTAATTATAAGGCTGATCAGCTTTATTTAAATATTCAAATTAAACGAGATGCTTTAGTTTTAAATGAAAGCGGAATGAGCATTTTAAACGCTAATTATCCTGTTCGAGAGGCTATTCAGGAATTTATGAAAGAACTTCCTTTTGATGGTGATTTGAAGCGTTCGGCTCTAGTGGATAAAATGCAAAAAGTACCAGGTGTTTTGGATGCTACAATATTAAGCGCTGAAAGTTCATGGATAGACCCTGAACTGAATGGTTACGCAACTCCACAGCCTATATTCATTTCGAAAGTAGCTGTAAGTGGTTATTTCGAAATAGTAACATTTGACAATATTAATTATGTGGTTTGATATTAATTGGAATGTCTATGGGGTTCAAAATTTACCCAACAAATGGCGTGATGTAATTTCTATTCAGTTTATAAAAGTGCTACTACGACCGATAAATGATATTTATTACAAATGGTACAACTGGCGAATAGAGAACATTTATAAGCTAGAACATACAGGGCAAATATGTTATTCGAGAGGTTCTTTGAATGACAAATTTGACCCAATTGAAAGGCGTATTTATATCACTGACGGGTTAGAGCATGATACTTTTTACATCTATACAGAGGCGGAAGACAGAACGATCTGGTTATATACTGAAGCTGAGAATAAAACAATTTATTTAAGAACGGAAGCCGAAACGGCTGACACAGGTTTGGACTTTATAGTCTATGTGCCTTTAGAAATTTATAATACACAAAAAGACTCTTTGATAGCTCACATTGAGTTTTATAGGGTAGCGGGTAAAAGATATAAAATTATTACAAATGAATAAAACGAATTTTGTACAAACGGGCGGATTTCCTTTAAACGCTGAGCGGTTAGAAGAACTAGAAACGGCTTATTCAATTTTTAACGCTTATGGAGCTTTGGCGGGTAACTTCACCATTATATCGGGATGCGTTACATCGGGTTCTAATGTTAGCGACGGTTATGTGTATGTAAATGGAGAATTATTGGCTTTTAAAGCTGGAGCGGTTACACCAACATCAAGTGTAATTATTATTGAACAAAAGGTAAATCGACCTTTTGAAAATTCAGAGATTAAGACGGTTCACACAATTCGTTATGCCACATTTGGGACTGCTGAAACCTCATGGCTTTGGAGTGACTTTAAACGACCAATGGAGACTAAGGAACTAATAGCTGCTTTATTTTTAAAAGCCGATAAAACGACTACTGATAATATTTTAACTCGTTTGACGACTGCAGAAGCAAAATTAGCGACTATAGCAGCAGGCGCAGAAGTGAATGTAGCAAGTAACTGGAATGTAACTGATCCGTTATCTGATGCATATATTCATAATAAACCAACCATTACTAATCCATTCTTGTATAAGGGGTCGGTAACAATTGGAGACCCGGATGGTAAAATAACTAGGAATGTTAGCTTTCCAGATGTGGGTACATCAAACTATATGGTATTGGGATGTCTTCATGGAAGAAATGGAAATAGAAGTATAGACATAGGTGAAACCTGGACTATTTTCACCAGAACAGAAACTAGTTTTGTTTTAGGTGTCAACGATGTTGGAGGGGTACAAGCATTAGACTTCTATTTTGCAATAGTGGCTCTATAAATTAATTAATTGTTAAAAATAATATGGCAACACTAGCACAAATATACGACTGGTTTATGACTAGTAAGAAACCTACGCAAGCGCAATTTTGGGCGACTTGGAGTAGCTTTTATAATAAAAACGAACCAATACCGCAAAGCTCGATCTCAGGGCTTACAGAGGTTTTGAATGCAAAGACTGAAAACGATCAGTTTAACGCACACAAAACGGATACAAGCGCTCATGCCGATTTGTTTAACGCCAAAGAAGACAAATCTCAAAAAGGCGTAGCTGGTGGTTATGCTCCACTGAACGATTACATCAAATTAGCAAGCCAATATCTCGACATTGTTGATGATTTGACCACGGGAGGTTCCAGTTCCTTAGCGAGTGCCGAAACGGTGAAAACATTAAAAACGCAAATCACTGCTATCAATACGTTGCTAACTTCAAATGACATTAATCTTGACACAGTTCAGGAACTTGTTGACGCTATCAAAACGGTGCAAACTTCAATCAGTACAATATTAGTTAATGATTTGACTACGGGCGGAACCACAAAGGCTTTGACGGCTGAAATGGGGAAAAGTTTAAAAGCTTTGTATGATAGCCTTTCAACTAACAAAGTTGATAAAGCAGCGGGTGAGCGACTTATTAATGCGGCTGAAATTACTAAACTTTCAAGTTTGACGAATATTATAACAACAGTTAAATCTATTCTATCGACTGCTTTGTCTAGTCAAGATGTGGCAGGATTTGTAACGTACTTAAATGCCTTAACTCCTGTACTTGTCGTTGGAGCTAATGAAATTGTAGAATACAAAACAACCGATACAGGGCGGGTATTTAAACTTCTTTTGCGAGGGCGAAGCTTTGGAGTTGGTCAAGCTGCAATTGTTGCAGCGGATGTTATTGAAAGTACGGAGTTCTTGAGCAAAGATATAAAGTTGAGTAATTACCCATCTACTCGAAATGATGGACAAATACTGACGAATAAAGTTCTTGGTACTGATGTGAATGGGAATTTGAAAATGTACACAATTGCTACTGCTCCAGCTCCATATTTGAATGAACTGATACCTGATAGCTACTTGCCTAGTACTACAGGAAATTTTATACTTAAAGGCGCATTTTTTACGCCTGCTATGACCGTGGTTATTAATGGACAAACTGTTAATTACACCACTTTTATAAATGACAATGAAGTCCATGCAAATGTGACAACAGGTGCTGCTGAAGGTCGTTTTAATGTTACATTAAATAATGGTCTCTCAGCTACTTTTAACAATGCATTGTTAATCGTATTGGGCACGGTTTACAAACCGATACTTACTGATTGGACAAATTTAACAGGCTCTTTAAATGTAGACACGATAGGCGAGGCTCATTTAAAAGTAGCCAATAACTTAAGCACTGGTAAGTGGCAAAAATTGATACCTGCTGCACAAAATTTTAAAATGCTTTTTTATATTGATAAATCACCTTTAATTGCCTCATCTCCAGTAGGCTCTTTTGATAATAGATTATGTTTGATAAAAGTCAGTGACTCAAGTATTGTTTATGGTGCGGGTGTTTATGGTAGCAACTATGGTAATCCTAATTTCCTGACATACCTGAACAATGCGTATGTTGATTTTACTAATTATACATCAGGAATTTATCCAATACAATGTGAAATAAGAAGAGTTTCTGGAGAAGTGTTTGTGTATTTAAATGGTGTGTTACAACGGCAGTTTGTAACTCAAGCACAAGTTGATATGTACATTCAAGTCAGAATAACAAGTTTTGACATCACCAATATTAAGTATGTAGAAACGACTTAAAAAACAATAATTATGAGCGCAAAAATAGTATTAGATTATTACTTGGACCAATATCAAACATTAGGTAATACCCTATCAGACATCTCGTTTGATAATCTTTCCTTTTTGCAAGAAAGGGAACCCGTTTATAACATGAAAGGGCAAAAAGTATCTAAATCATATTATGATAAAAAAGGGAAAGAAGTAGTTAGAATTACTTATGGCCGTGTTTTTGGCAACTATGAGCACAACGGAAAAGCTTATTCTAATGTGTTTTTAGGACTTCAAAAAACGGTGCATTATATGGATTGGGCGGGTGAAATAGCCTACTCCAAGAAAAAACAGCTTTATGCATTCGATTTGCAACCTGTTTTCTTGGGTGATGGTAACGAAACAGTTGTTGGTTTTTCATCCCAAAAACAAAGACAGATTTTGAAATCGGAACGTTTTAGTGCGGATGATTATTTACAGGCTATGAATCCCCAATTGTATGCAATTTTATATGCTCACTACACCAATCAATACAATGCTTATTTGCGTACTGGCATCAAGACTGAATTTGTAAGCGCTTTGAATGCAGAAGCAAGTATCGATATATTGGCACTTCTAGATAAAGAAGTATACGGCTGTGAACCAATGACAGTGAAAGAATTAATAATTATGAATTTACAATAATGAAAAAAATATTTATAGAAATCGGTCTGTTTATCGTAGCTATACTGGTTTTTCCTTTGCTGTTTACATTAGGTCTGATTTACACATCAGCAAAACACATTTGGAAATTCGATTACTCATTTTCTAAACAATTCACACCAATACTTAGAAGTGTAAATTTAATATTGGACGGGTTAGCAAATGCAGGTGCGGGTGAAATGTTAAACGATGTGTACAAGGTATCAGGACTTATTAAATATGGTAAGTGGTATCAAACAATATCAGCAGTTACTGGATTGCTCTTTATGTATGATAAAGACACTAAGCTGCGTATTTTTCTAGATAAGATTCTAGGCGAAAAACACTGCGAAACAGCCATCTCAAAAGAAGATCTATTTTATTACGAAAGCGTAAAGTAAAAATCAATCAAAATATATGAAACCAGAACTATTTGTAAATAATTACCTGCCACATGCAAAGAAAGTGGAGGCTAAAACAGGAATTTCAGCTGTAGCAACATTAACACAGGCGGCACTTGAATCGGCTTGGGGTGATGTTGCACCAGGAAACATGTTTTTTGGGGTTAAAGATACCGATGGTATTAACGGTAATGAGCAGTTAATAACTACTACTGAGTACAGTTCTAGAGCTGATTTGAAGTTCCCGGTAATTATATCGATTACTCCAGTAATGCGAAAGGGACGCAAAATGTTTAAGTATGTAGTAAAGGATTACTTTAGAAAGTATCCAACGCCTGAAGAATGCTTTAATGATCATGCGCAATTCTTTTTGAAAAACAGTAGATATGCAAAGGCTCTAACCGTAAAGCATGACTACAATAGCTTCTTTGAAGAAATTGCAAAAGCGGGTTATGCCACTGATCCAAATTATTCCGACACGCTTAAAGCGGTGTCTAAATCGATTGTAAAATTTATTAAATAGAAATATGAAATTATCAATACTCATACCTTTATCACTATTGGTTTTAGGTTGTAAAACCAAAACGGTTACAGTCGAAGCCTCGAGACAAAAGGAAATCGAAGAAATGCAAAGGCATTTCGATTCTATCTTTCAGCAGTCGGTAAAGCATCAATTAGATTGGCAAAAAAATCAGTTGGCCATCAATAGTAATTTGGTTTTAACTAGTGTTTCGGAGCTGGATAGTTCCGGGAATAGAATACCATTTCATTACAAACATTTTGTTGATGGTAATTTGAAAGAAGAAATCTATTTAGAAGGAGGCGAAATCAACACCCAAACTGAAACCAAAGAGGCTAAAGCCATCGAAAAAAAGGAAGAATCTAAAGTCGAAAAAGGTAGAATTGAGGTTGATGTTGGACAGAAAAAAGCGATCGAAAAAAGCAAGGCAAAGAAAGCGAAAGTAGCTAAAGTAAAAGGCTTTCAATTTGGCTTTTATGTTTGGTTATTCCTGCTGATTGTAGTAATTATTATACTCAATTGGGTAGCCAAAAAGTTTAAACTTCCAGATAGGTTTAAATCATTATTCAATACAAAAGGAGGGTAAAAAATAGTCCTCCGACATTTAAAAACTTTCTCAGGGTATTTTAAACTTGACGCACTAAAGGTCGTCGGAGGACATAGGTCTTCTGACTCTTTAGTGCGTTTTGTTTTTTTAACCCTGAGAGATGCAAATATACAATCAATAATCATCAATCAAAAAGCGAACATGAATAAATGTCGCTAATTATTAAATTAAATTTTAGGTAGAGGAAAGGAACAAACCTTAATAGGTTATTAAGAGAAGAAACAGCAACTTTTAACCTAAAAAGAGGTAATTAATCACTTCCTAATATACTATGAAGATAGTGTAAAACAATCAATTACGCAAATATTCAATTAAAAAAATGACACAAAAAAGTAAAAAATTCACACAAGCGCCACTACCATTTATGGGGCAAAAGAGACGGTTTTTAAATCAAGTTAAGAAAGTATTAAGCGGTTGTCCAAATGATGCAACATACGTCGATTTATTCGGCGGTTCGGGCTTATTATCACACACTGTTAAGCAACATTATCCATCAGCAAAAGTGGTGTATAATGATTATGATAATTATAGGTTGCGTCTTGACAATGTCAGCCATACCAATAGGTTGATAAGTGATATAAGGACTATCGTATCCAACTGTCCAAAAGATAAACGTATCGTGGAACCTGAACGGGATTTGGTTATCAAAAGAGTACTGCAGGAAGAACAAACAACGGGCTATGTTGACTATATTACTTTGTCGAGTAATGTTCTATTTAGTATGAAGTATGTGCAATCATACGCAGAACTGGAAAAGGAAACGCTATATAATTGCGTTAGAATGAGTGATTATAATACTGAAAACTATTTAGAAGGTGTTGTCATTGAATCCCTTGATTACAAAGAATTGTTCACGAAGTACCAAGACTATACTAATGTGGTGTTTTTAGTTGACCCACCATACTTAAGTACAGAGGTTGGAACGTATAAGAATTATTGGAAATTAAAGGACTATCTTGATGTTCTTGATGTGTTAAACGGTACGAATTATATATACTTTACATCTAATAAATCGCATATAATTGAGCTGTGTGAATGGATGGTAAACAAGCCAGCATTATATAATCCTTTTGCTGGTTCAACCACAAGCACAGTAAACAATCAGGTTAATTTTAGTGCCAGTTATACCGATATAATGTTGCATAAGATAAACTATAAATTTAAATAGGTTTTAAACCCTGTTTAAACTAATGAAAAAAGCTCTCAAATTGAGAGCTTCGGTTTTTTTTGTGTTTTCTCTTAACTAATCTTATTGGACGATTTTTTCACTATTATCCTTTTTTTGAGCTAATAGTATCACTGCTATTGATGTTATTATAAAAGTTCCATATGTAAATACAAACCAAAAATCAATTCTGGCATAGTTCTTTATTAGCCCAGTTGCATACGTTAATGGTAATAATAAAATTAAAAAACAAATAAACAAGATTTTATAGTTTTTACTTTTATAGAAAATAACTAAAGCTGTAAGTATTGGTATAAGAATAAGACCTTCCCAAAATATATGTATAGAATTATTAAATATATCATGAAAAGATTGAAACAAACAGAGTGCTATAAAGGCAAAATTTGGAACTGTATTTTCGTCCAATCCAGGTATCAATAAAAAAGTGACTATTGATACAATTTTTAAAATATTGATAACTAAGGACATGTTCTTTGTGTTTTTGGTGCGTAAGTTGAGTTTGATGTGTGATTCGGTAATGTTGCTAAAATATCTGCAACAGTGTTTGGAGTATCAATCCAGCCTGATGACGAAACTCCTGCAATATTCAGTACTTGAGTTGCAAAATCCGAACAATTATTAAAACCTAAATCGTAAAAGCTATTCTGATATTTTTCTGATAAAGTAATAATTTGTTGCAACTTTTGTGGCGAAATTTGCCCCATGTTGGCTGATACATCATAACGATGTCCTCCATTTTCTCCCATTATACCTGGCCCCGTCATTGCTTGACCTCCACCATTTTTTGGATAATACCCAAAAACCATAGTATTATTGCCTTGTGAGATAGAAATAAATGCATGTCCCACATTTTTGTTTGATAAATTCATATTTTCTGCATAAACAGTTAGATTTACATTTGCAGATTTATTAAAGCAACTTAAGAATTTTATAATATCAGAAATTGGTATTTCTGGTGGAGGAGGCATTATTAATGTTACACCGCCGCCACCGACACCGCCACCGCTAGGTGAAGTAAAACCACCTGTATTTGTTCCGCCCGTCACAGGATTACGCGGCATATATACTACCGGAGTTCCAGTACTGGGACCCGTTATAATAACTGGTCTTAGTGGAATTGGATTTCCGCCGCCGACGCCAGTATTGCAATCCCCATCTTGACAGGGAAGGACAGGCGGTGCTTTACCAGTAACTTTGTCTATCGAAAGTGGTTTTGCAATTCCATTTTCTACAACCTGATTATCCACAAATTTAGCAGCTCTTACAAACCCCGTTTTTATGTCCCAAGTAGTTATATAGCCATTAAAATCTCCTCCATCAATCGTTTGACTGCTTATTTCAGCATTCTTGTCAGGATATATTTCAAACAAGAGTGCTTTGTAATTACCAGTATCTAATTTATAAAGATACAATTTCTGTTCCCATATTTCTTTTTTATCTTGTTTTAATTCAATAATAGGCACAATAATAGTTTCCGTTCCATCTTGAGACTTCGTAATTTTTGCTTGATTCCAGTCGTATTGTGTTTTCTGAAATAATTCATAATTAATTCCATTAGATTCATAATGATTAAACCAATTTTTTGCTTCAATCATTTTGGCATCTTCCGCAGTCAATGGGTTGTCATTTTCGCAACCCAATGTAATAAGAAGAAAGCAGCACAATGCCACTTTTGCAATTCTTTGTAATTTGTTTTTCATTTTTTTTGTTAAGTTATTTAAAAGTTTGATATGAGAAATTATTGAAATTCAAAGCATTATGTACTAATAAGATTCAGACAGATTTTAGGAAATTACATAAAAAAAATCAAGCTACTATCCAGAAGTAACAAGCGAAATGATTTACGCAATAATCATCAATAAATCGACTAGAATTAGGAAAATTTATTGCCTATGGAAAAGTAAATTCTTTTAAATGCTACTAGAAAAATCAACTATTATTTTATCACGATGATTTTGCTTTTGTAATACGAGTGGTATTTATTACAGTTTTTTCCTAAGAAAACGTGAATGTAGATAATTTTATTATAGGAAACAATTTTCAAAATGATTTTTTGACTTTGATGAAGAATATTAATCATTGATATTACCTTGTTAAGGATAAAATTAAAAATCTGGACTTTTTTCCAAAATCTGTTTACGATAAACTTCTTTTACTACTTTGGCATAACGCATAGTCATCATTTTTGAGGTATGTCCATAAAGTTCGCGTAATGTATCAAGGTCAATACCAGCCAATATTTTTTTACTAATTTTTTCCAGAGTTTAGAAGCGCAATCACGGTTTAATCTTCGTGGTCCGGGTCTAAAATCTTCTTGTACTTTTAATCCTCGATTTGAGAGCTTTCTTTTTGTATTTTTGAGGTCAAACCTGTTTGCAATTTTTGCATTTTTGGTTTTGCCGATTATAGGATCTTCTTGTTATTTGATGAGTTAAATATTTTTAAGGAAGACATTTATAACTCCTTTTTAGAAAACATTGGAGAGAATGTTCAAGTCGATATTTTTTTCCATCATTTTAATTATGAAATGTTTCAAAAATTAATAACTGAAAGTAATGGTAATTATACTAAATATATAATAATGCCCACGAATTTACCCAATACAGCAGCAGTTATTAAAACCCTACCAGTGAATGAGGTTTTCATATTAGACCAGACCAATCCGGAACTGGAATCCTATCCTGCTGTATATCAAAACCACATGAAAGATATTTATGATGCCTTGCTAAAAGGAAAATCTCATTTGGACAAATACAAAAAACTGATTTTAATCTTTCCTGGCTTCCGAGAGCCTGTGGGAATGAAAAAGGGTTTTGAGAATTTCTGTAATGATTATTCTTTTGAATATGAAATAATAGCTAAGTTTAAGGGCAGGGAAATCAAATACGGAGAGACATATATTATCCCAAATGATCGAGACTTGGTAGATATTATAGAAAAATCAAAACTTCAGAATTTAAAATTGAGTGAGGATTTTGGAATCATTTCATACAATGAAACTTTCCTCAAAAAAATTGTAGGAAACGGTATCACGACCATTTCAACCGATTTTGAAGCAATGGGTAGAATTTTGGCAGAAATGATTTTAAAAGGAAAAAAGGAGCAAATAGAAAACAAATGTACTTTGATTGTTAGAAATTCGCTATAAAAACACAAATAGCTAATTATCAGATAAATACAAATAAATTCTTACTATACGAATTTCAAAAACATATATAAAAAAATCAATTTCAAGATTAACACACTTATAAAAGTGTGTTTTTTTTTAGATTCTAATGTTTTATTACCAAAAAATCTAATTCGCCATTAAATAGATCAATATTTAAACAAACTTAATCTTACACCTCAACGCAATTCATACACTGGTATGGTCTTAAAAGCAAAATTATTCTAAATAAATGATGATTTTATAGCAATCTTATTTATGATACTATATTACCCACTTTTGATGATTTTAAGAGTAATTATTTCCAGTCAAATGAACATAACAAGAAATTAAACTTAGTATTACGTTATATTCATTTAAGAAAAAAAGATTCACTTCTCCAATTGCAAAATTCATAAATCATAAGGACAAAAAAAGTCATTATTATAAGGCAATTTCAACATTCTCATTTTAACACCTTCATATAACTATTCGAATAAATAAAGCCAATTTTTTTCTTTTCGATTAGACATATAATTGTTTTTTATGGCTATAAAAGAGTCGCTAAAACCTATCATTATAAACTATCTTAAATTACCCGCATATATTCATATATTATCCACTTATTTTTTAATATTCATTTTAATTTCATTAATTTTTTAAATATATCACATAAAAACTGGTAGGTACTGGTGTGTACGAGTATGAAACATTTATACATTTGAATTTCACCTTTATCTCTTCTTCCAGACTGTTAAATACATTTTGTTTGTTTTCACAAAATGGAAGATTTAAGAAGTGAAATCAGATAAACTTAGAGAGAGAGTACATTACTAACCAAAACCATTACAAAATCATGAAACTATTAATCAAAGACAAGCCTACAAATGATTGGCTTACTTCTGAAATCTGGAAGGTTACCAAACTAACATCTGGATTTCTATTAGCCATGACATTACAAGTTTCGGCTGCTACAGAATCAAAAGACACAAACTTATTCTTGAGATTAAATAACACTCCAGCCACAGGGAGCAATGGAACAGGAACAAATTTGTCTATTACAGAATTCACAAAAACAAAGAGTACTGATATTTTATCCACACAGCAAAAACCAATTAAAGGTAAAGTAACAGGCGCAAAAGGTGAACCACTACCTGGAGCTTCTATACATGTAAAAGGATCAAAAAATGGAGTAACTACAGACTTTGATGGTAATTTTACAATTGAAGTACCAGATTCAAATAGCATTCTAGTTGTTTCATTTACTGGTTATGTAACTAAAGAATTCGCTGCTTCTGATGCAATGAATATTCAGTTGCAAGAACAAAACCAAACCTTAAACGAAGTTGTTGTTGTTGGATATGGTACTCAGAAAAAAGGAACCACAACTGGAGCAATTGCATCTATTAAAGGAGGTGTCTTAACACAAAACGCATCTGCAAACGTTTCAAACGGAATCGCAGGACGTATGTCAGGAGTTATCGCCAACAATCGTTCAGGAAGACCTGGTGATGATAGCTCTAGTCTTTTAATTAGAGGATTCAATTCATTTGGAGGAGGAACTAGCCCTCTTGTAGTAGTGGATGGTATTCCTGATCGTGATTTGAACAGGATAAACCCTGATGATATTGAGTCAGTTACTGTTTTAAAAGATGCATCTGCAGCAATTTACGGTGTTAGATCTGCAAATGGGGTAATCTTGGTTACTACCAAAAGAGGTAAAGTTAGCGCACCAACCATCAAACTTGACGGATCATATGGTATTCAACAATTAACCAGAATGGACGAAAGAGTTAATTCTTGGCAATACATGACTTACTACAACGAACTTAATGCAAACAAAGGAACAACACTTCCTTATGCACAGTCTGAAATAGACAAATACAAAGCTGGCAATGACCCTAATTACACAAGTACAGATTGGCTTAAAGAAACCTATAGAAAAGATGCTCCACAATCTAATGTTTCTCTATCTGTAAATGGAGGTACTGAGCAAGTTAAATATTTCTTTTCCGGACAATATTTAAATCAAGAAAGTAATCTTAGAGAAAGTGACGAAAGATACAGACAGTTCAACTTAAGATCTAATATTGATGTTAACATATCATCTAACTTGAAAGTTAACTTGGATATTGCTACTCGAAAAGAAGACAGAACATACCCAACAACAAAAATTGAAAGTATAATGCATGAAACTGTTAGTATGTATCCATTCATTCCAGCATATTGGAAAAATGGTTATCCTTCTTCAGGAATTGCAAACGGAAGAAACCCTATCTTACTGTCATCCTCTGCAGCAGGTTATGATAAAGTTATTAACCTTATCGTAAATCCAAAGATAGGATTCGATCTAAAATTACCAAAAATCACTGAGGGACTATCTTTAAATGGATACGCAGCATTTGATTATAATGTTCGTAGTCAAAAAAAATTCACTAAACCATGGGATGCTTATTCATATGACAAAACAAATGACAGTTACAACAATGTAAAAAGCAGCACTAGCATTACAAGTGTTACGCAAGATGAGCAAATCGCTAATCAAAATACCTATTTCATAAAATTAGCATATGATCGTAAATTCGATAAACACGGATTTAATGCTTTTGTTGGATATGAACAAACTACAACAGACAAAACGGAAACGTATGCATATAGAAGAGATTTATTGAGTGACCAATTAGATCAAATTTTTACAGGAAGCACTGTTGGACAAAATGCAACTGGTAGTGCATACCAAGACGGAAGAGAGAGCTATCTAGGAAGAGTAGCTTATAACTATGACAATAAATATTTTGCTGAAATTTCTGCTCGTTACAATGGGTCATTCAATTTCCCATCTTCTACCCGTTGGGGTATGTTTCCTGCAATATCTGCAGGTTGGAAAATATCTGAAGAAAACTTTTTTAAGAATAATGTAAAAGGAATTGATCAACTTAAAATAAGAGCTTCTTGGGGAAAAATGGGTAATGATGACTTAGGCGAATGGATTAACGGAGTATTTTATCCGAACCAATACCTTTTCTTAACAAGATACCAATTAACAACTAACCAACAGAATTACACTTATTTTGGCTCAGATTACATATTAAATAATAGCATCTACCTTTCTGCCTCTCCAAATCCTAATATTACTTGGGAAGTACAAGATTCAAAAAATATTGGGCTTGACTTTGGATTCTTAGATAACCGATTGACTGCTACTTTTGACTATTTCAGTAATAGAAGATCTGATATTTTAACTGCAAGAAATGCATCTGTACCTTTATACACTGGTTTAGCTCTTCCAAAAGAAAATATTGGAGAAACTGTTAACAGAGGTTGTGATTGGTCTATAAATTATGCAGAAACAAGAACTGAATTCAAATACAATGTTGGTTTCAACCTTACTTATGCTCAAAGTGAAGTACTCTTCCGTGATGAGGCAGCAAATATTCCAGAATGGCAAAAATCAACCGGAAAAGCAATTGATTCATGGTTAGTTTACCAAACAAACGGAATTTATCGCACACAAGCAGAGGTTGACAATTCAGCTCATTTTTCAGGAGCAAAACCTGGAGATATTTGGGTAAAAGACATAGACAATGATGGCAACATCACTTCTAATGATAAAGTTAGAATTCCACAATCTGCCACACCAAAAATCGCATATGGTATTCCTATGAGAGCTGAATACAAAGGAGTATCTATAGATTTACTATGGACAGGACAATCGAGAGCCAAACAAATGATTCTACCGCAAGCACAAGGATCTATCGTTGCCCCTCCTACATGGTTATATGACGGAAGATACACTGTAGACAATCCTAACGCTCCATATCCAGTAGCATTCAATGATACTGATACAAGAAACAATATTGAAGCAGACTTTTGGCTTAGAGATGCATCATTCTTTCGCTTAAAATCTTTAGAAATATCATATGTTTTACCCGAAAATATACTTAAAAAATACGGAATATTAAATACAAGGATTTATGCTGGTGGAACAAACTTATTTTCTATCGATAATATGAAAAAATACAACCTAGATCCTGAAACCAATAACAAAACAGGTGTTATTTATCCTCAAACCCGTATTTTCAGAATAGGTTTAAGTATTGAATTATAATAGTACAACAAAAAATATCAACTACTATGAAAAATTATAAAACCATTAAGCTAATAAATATAAAAAACAAGGCATTCATTCTTGCCTCTGTTTTTATAGCAATTACATCTCTCATTTCTTGTAATGAAGATCCCCTAGACAAAGTCCCATTGGATTCTTATACAGATGAAACTGTATGGAATGATTTAAAATTAGCCGAAGCTTTCGCTAATAATCTATATACAGTATTACCGACAACACAACACAATTGGAACACCAGAACCAATCGTAGTTGGGCTCTATCAACTTCTTGTGATGAAGCGTATAATAAATTCGATGATTATAACTCATCGACAATCAATTCTGGCGCACTAACACCAGATAACGCAGACACTTTTGACATATGGAAACCTACCTATTCGATTATTCAAAATTGCAACATATTTTTATCTAAAATCGATAAAGTTCCAGGAGACGAAGCTTGGCGCAATAGATTGAAAGGAGAAGTTCTTTTCTTAAGAGCTTATGCTTATTTTAAATTGACAAATGACTATGGAGGAGTTCCAATTATTACTGAGCCATTTAATTTGAACAGTGATTTTAAAGTTGACCGTAGTACTTATGACCAATCTGTCGATTTTATAACAGCCGAATTAGACAAAGCTGCAGATTTATTACCATTAACGACTTCTAGTCTTGGAAGAGTTACAAAGGGTGCAGCACTTGCTATAAAATCAAGAATATTGCTATATGCCGCTAGTCCACAATGGAATTCATCTAACGATACAAACAAATGGAAAAAAGCATCTGATGCTGCAAAAGCAGTAATTGATTTAAATATCTACCAGCTTTATGACAAAAACTATCCAGATCTTTTCACAACGAATAATTCAGAGATTATTTTCTCTCGTTTATCCAGTAAAGATCCACAGTGGAGTGCTTATAATGGAGTAGAAACCTTCTTGTCTCCAAGTGGTTTTCATGGATGGGCTTCATTTGCGCCAAGCCAAGGTTTAATAGATGCCTACGGAACTGCAGACGGTAAAGACATTACAGATCCTACATCAGGTTACGATCCACAAAAACCGTATGTAAACAGAGACCCTCGTTTTTACAAAAATATTGTATACGATGGACGTGCATATGGTAAACCCGAATTTTTCCAAGATCGTTATGATGCTGGTCATTCAAATAAAGCAGAATTTTATGAAGGCGGATTAGACTCGCCTCAAGGATGGGACACTTGGAATAATAGTGCAACACGTTATACCTTCCGTAAATATTGTGATACTACGTATAACTTTAATTCAGAAACACAAACGAACAAAGCTTGGATTATTTCTCGTTTGGGCGAAATTTATCTTAATTACGCTGAAGCACAATTCAAATTAGGAAACGAAGGTACAGCTATTCAATATTTAAATGCTATCAGACAACGTGCAGGAATAACTGTTCCATTGGCAGGACTAACTGGTACAGCCTTAGAAAACAAAATCCGTAACGAAAGACAAGTTGAATTATGTCTGGAAGGATTCCGTTATTATGATGTTCGTCGTTGGAAAATTGCCGATGTAACCGAAAACAAACCTTTGATGGGAGTAGTTATCACCAAAAATGGCGATGGCTCTAAAACCTACACCTACACAAAAGTTCAAGATCGAATTTTCAAACCTCAACATTATTTATTACCTATTCCAAGAGATGAAATAAACAGAACAAGTCTTGTTCAAAATCCAGGTTATAATTAGAAACCCATTTTGCCCCAATTTATCATCAGTAACGAAAATTAATATATAAAAAACCTGATGAGTTCGCAAACCCACCATATAAAATTGTGTGGGTTTGCTTTTTAAAGCTTTAATCATAACCTTAAAACAACTTTACACATTCAAAACTTGACTCATTAATCACCAAGTTTATGAAATCCTTTACCACAACACCCTAATTTTAAAATAACAATCTAAATAGAAAACAATTACATGAAAAATGGTTTTATAATTATAGTTGCAAGTTGCTGTTCCTTTTTTAACACGTTCGGGCAAAACAAAACAACAACTTTCAAGTCATCTGACCCAGCAATGGAGCTGGCTTTTAACCGAGCCAAGAGTATGGCTTTAAGCTACAAGGGAGACTCAAATGACCCTGTTGGACCGTGGTACGAAGCAGCACTTCCTGCTCGAGCTGCTTTTTGTATGCGTGATGTATCACACCAAAGCATTGGTGCAGAAATACTCGGATTAAACAAGGAAAACAAAAACATGCTTTCTCTTTTTGCTAAAAACATTTCAGAAAACAAAGATTGGTGTTCGTACTGGGAAATCAATAAATACGGAAAGCCTGCACCCGAAGATTACAGAAATGACAAAGAATTTTGGTACAACCTGGATAGTAATTTTGATGTAATATTTGCTTGTTGGAGACTATACTTATGGACAGGTGACGAATCCTATATAAAAAACCCAGAATTTGAAAATTTCTTTGAAAAATCCGCAACCAAATATATAGACCGTTGGGTACTAGATACAGACTCATTATTAACAAGACCAGAATTTCCAAATGCCACTGTTCCGTTTAACACAAAAGACGCTTTTCACACATGCCGCGGACTTGCATCATATTCAGAAGGAATACCAGGCTTAAAAATGAGTGTTGATCTTGTCGCTGCTATTTACCGTGGATTGCTAACCTATTCATCTATTTTAAGACTAAAAGGAGACCTTCAAAAAGCAGAATACTTTGAAAAAAAGGCAGCTAAATACCAACAACAAATAGAACAAACTTGGTGGGACAACACAACTTCAACTTATAATGTTATTTACACAAGTGACGGAAAATTCAGTAAAGACGGAGGAGAACTCTTTTTATTATGGTTTGAAGCTTTGACAGATACAAACCGAACTAAAAAAACAATAGACCACATTATTTCAGAAAAAACAAATATTGAAAGCTTATCCTACCTTCCCTTTTTACTATACAAGCATGGCTATGGAGATAAGGCTTATGACAATATTTTATACCTTACCGACCCTACTACAAAAAGAAGAGAATACCCTGAAGTTTCTTATGGGGTAATCGAAGGTATAATACATGGCTATATGGGAATAGAACCTGATGCTACAAAAAAAACCATAACTACTTTATATCGCGGAAAAAGCGGTGCAATATCCGAAGTAGACAATTTACCAGTTTTAAATACGACGTTATTTGTAAAACAAGAAAACCAAAAGACAACATTCCATAATAAAGGCAACATTCCTGTACAATGGAGAGCCATGTTTGCTGGAAATTATGACGCTATATTTGTAAATAATAAAAAAATTGTTGCCAATCATGAGAAAGATAATAGCGGGAATTTATTTACATTTGTAGATGTGCCGGTAAGTTCAGGACAAAAAATAAATGCATCATGCAAGCAATAACAGAATAAGTAAAATACTTATCTCAAAAACAACTCATCCAAACGCTACTGATATATTAGATAATAGTAACTTAAAAATAAATTTAATAAGCAAATCATTTATGAAAAAACGAAAACATTTTTTATTTGCCGTTATTGCCTTTTGTTTGATAACGAGTAAATCATTTTCACAAGATGACCGTCGCTGGCAAATTGACCAAGACGGGTCTATTTCTTGGCAAATATCAAACAACATTCCTCATGACGATCATATCGAAATGAGTGGTAAAAAAATCTCCTGTGTACTCCGATACGGTGTAGCAGCAGACGGTTCTTTCCAGGCTACGCGTAGTTTGGTTTGGCCTATGCTTAGAACAATACCAAATAACACTCATGCAAGTTTTACACGCCAATTCGCACAAGATGCTTTTGATTTGGTTACAGTAAACTACAAACCTATCACAGCAGAAAAAGTAGTTTCATTAACTCTCAATGGAACATTGTTTGTTAAGAGTAAAGCCGGCAACAATCTTGAACTAACCAGACAATTCTTCCCATCAACAACACTGCCTGGCTATTGCGAAATCTATACCATTAAAAATATTTCTGGAAAAACCTGCGCAGTAGAAATTCCAAAATCAAATGCTATTTATACTTCAGATCCATCAAAAGGAACAGAAGGGAGCTATACTTTGCACGTAGACCTTATTAATCAAGGTAATTTTAATCTTCAAGCAAATGAAACAATTAGTTTTTCTGTTTTCTACTCAGCCGTTAAAACAAATGAACAAGTGCCTGTTGTAAATATAGATGAAGAAAAAAATAAACGTATAAAATTCATCCATGAAGTATGGGATAAACTCGTATTAGAAACGCCAGACCAAGTTTTGAATACAGAATTTGCCTTTGCTAAAATTAGAGCATCAGAAAGTATTTTCGAAACCAAAGGTGGTCCTATGCACGGCCCAGGAGGAGAATCTTATTACGCAGCCATATGGGCTAATGATCAAGCAGAATACATAGGACCTTTCTTCCCTTATTTAGGATATGAATATGGCGACAAAGCATCATTAAATGCCTATCTTCATTTTGCAAGATTCATGAACAAAGAATACAAACCAATTCCGAGTTCAATCATTGCAGAAGGAATTGATATTTGGGATGGAGCCGGTGACCGTGGAGATGCAGCCATGATAGCATATGGTGCAGCTCGCTATTCACTTTCAAAAGGAAGTGAAAATGAAGCTAAACAATTATGGCCATTGGTTGAATGGTGTTTGGAATATTGCCACAGAAAAATAAACGCTGATGGTGTAGTAACTTCAGATTCAGATGAACTGGAAGGGCGTCTACCTGCCGGAAAAGCCAACCTTAATACTTCTTCTTTATACTATGACGCACTTAATTCAGCAGTTTATTTAGGTGAAGCATTAGGAAAAGACGAAGCTCTACTTAAAACATACAAATCTCAGGCTGAAAAATTAAAAATAGCTATTGAGAAATATTTTGGCACTAAAGTAGAAGGATTTGAAACCTACAAATACTATAAAGAGAATGATATCCTAAGAGCATGGATATGCACTCCACTTACAATGGGCATTTATGATAGAAAAGAAGGAACTATAGCTGCATTATTTTCGCCAAGATTATGGACAAAAGATGGTCTTGCCAGTGTTGCAGGTGATAAAATATTCTGGGACCGATCAACTTTATATGCATTAAGAGGTGTATTAGCCGCAGGTGAAACAGACAAAGCATTAGATTTTTTACATTATTACTCAAACCGTCGTTTATTGGGAGACCATGTTCCTTATCCAGTAGAAGCTTACCCAGAAGGAGATCAACGTCACCTTTCGGCAGAAAGTGGCTTGTATTGCAGAATTTTTACCGAAGGATTATTTGGTATCCGCCCTACAGGTTTACATAGTTTCAGTTTCACACCACGCCTTCCTAAATCTTGGCCAATGATGAAATTGCGTCATATCTATGCATTCGAACGTGACTTTGACATTACTGTTGAAAGAGCCGATAAAAAACTAAAAATCACAGTATCTGATGGCAAGAAAACAGTATTCAATAAAGTTGTTAAAGACGGAGAAACGATAAACATCAATCTTTAATAGATTGACGAATTAACCAAATAAAAAATAACCAAAAAAGTTGATCAATCCCAAAAGTAAAAGGGGTATTCAGTAAAAATTAAGATTTTTACCAGAATCCCTACTTTTGGGATTGATCTATTTTATACTTATGCAAAATTTTGCAATCCCACAGGTTTTAGGATTGATCCAGGATCAATCCCTAAAGTTGTGGAAAAAATAGTTCTGGTTTAAAATGATAAAACCCTCAATAAATATTGAGGGTTTTTTATTCAATTGAAAGAGATCCTAAACCTTTGTAATTAAATACTTAAGTTTGTAGCATGAGCCATAACAGAGAATGGTGTTTTGTTTGTAAAACAAGGTCATGATGGTTCAAAAAGCTGATCAAGGTATCTTGAAATTTCAAGTTGATTTGCCAAGAGGAACTTATGCCATTATCTTTTTTCAAGATTTGGATAATAACTGTGATCTAAAAAGCAGTTGGTTGGGAGTACCTAAAGAACCCGTAGGAAACAGTACTAATTTTAAACCAGATGGTGATACGTCTACGTTTCGAGACTGTTCTATTTACGTTTTGAAAAACGATTCAAAAATTACAATAGATCTTTATTAGGAATTAGAAACTTAAATTGAAGAGATGTAATTATTTATGTCTCAGTTTTTAGTGGGAGCATTGCATATAATTACAGTAAGATGCTTAATTAAAAAAAACTAACTATCCTTATCAAGTTAATTTGTTTATTAGCTCTTGTTTTATTTCACCTTACTCTTTAATAATAACTTGAACTTACTTGATACAAATAGGACTGTGTAGTATTTCGAAAAATTAATTAGATTATCATGTGGCTCACCTGTAAATGAATAGAGTTTTATTTGTAGGCATTATAGTACGTATTAAAGATAATATATTATCATAAATACAGAATAAAATGAAAGATATTTGCTACATTATTAATTGTAAAACATTAAATCATGAAAAAATTGAGTTTAAAAAATGCTAAAAGTATGCTTTCTAGAAAAGAAATGAAAGCTATTCATGGAAGTGGATATGGAGGAGCTTTGCAAAAATGGAAATGCTGCAACAGCTCAGGGCAATGTGGGGATTGTGTCAGTTCGACAGGGATACCAACTTGTGGTGGTGGATATACGGTTTACGCTTGCTAATTAAGCACTTATGTTGTAATGAGAGAATATGAATTCTCTCATTATTTCTAATAAAAATGGAAAATCCATGTTTTTTGCTAAAATTTACAAAGTAAAACTAATATTTAAATGAGAAGAAAAATCTTATTAGTTGCATTGCTTATTGCATTTGAAGGTTTTGGACAAATAAAATTAAAAGTAGGAGATGCATCACCAAAATTAACTGTGACAGATTATATTGAAAATGTTCCCGAAAACAAAAATTTTAAAAACAGTTACATCTTACTAGAGTTTTGGGCAACTTGGTGTTCAACTTGTTTGCAAGAAGTACCCAAACTCAACCAATTGCAAGAGCAATTCAAATCAAACAAAGATTTAGTTTTTGTTTCAATGACTGACGAGAAACCAGAAAAAGTGATGAGAACTTTGAAAAGAATTCCCTTTAAGTCTATAGTTGTAAGCGACCAAAAGCGAGAAGTACACAAAAATTATTTTGCAAATGATGGCAATTCGATTGCTTATCCGTCAACCATTTTAATAGACAATAAAGGAATCATCAGATGGATTGGAGGCCCAGATTTGATAAATGAAACGATTCTAAAAAAATTAATTAATAACGAAGAAATAAAAATCACAGATAATAATACAGATGACTTATTTCCGCCTTCCCCTCATTCAAGTACAACTAAAAGTTTAATTGATAATGTATATAAGGATACAACAAATGATTCAACTCAATATTCGTTTTCTTTACTAAAAGGCGAAATAAATGGAGCAACTATTCAGTTTAATTCTTTAAAAGATGAAGGACTGTATGTTGACACAAATAACGATTTAACTACTATTCTTTCTAACCTGACTGGTTTATTTAACTCTTTAATTGCTATACCTGAAAACCTAAAAAGTAATAAGTATAGCATTATGTATAAAAACAAAAATTTGAAATCAGAAAATGGGGGTATATTAGACATCAAGAACAACCTCTTAAAAGCTTTAAGTCTTGAAGAAAAAATTGTAAATCGAAATGTTGATACTTATATTTTAAGAGTAAAAGACAAAAGTAAACTGGAAGAAATAATAAATGAAAAAGACAAAAAAGATGGTGCTAACATGACACATCTTTTGCTAGCAAATATAGAAATTGAAACATTAAAAAATACTATTAGCCGTAATTTTAAAGTATTTGTCAAAGACGAAACGAATCTTACGGGAAATTATGATTTTATTTTAAGAAAAGATTCTGAAAAAAATTTAATTTCAGATTTAGAAATTTATGGGTTGACACTAGTGAAAGAGAAGAAAGATATTCAATTTTATGAATATCAATAAAAGAATTCATATTAATAAGGGATAACAGTAACCTTGCAATGAAGACTTCTAATGTAAGAAATACACCTGTATCTCCAACAATGCCACAAAACTACGATTTTCTATTCCTAAGATTTCAAGAAACGTGCATCCAAGGTAATAAATACAATATATGGTTGTTACAAAACACTTAAAAAAATTATCATAAAAGAGAAAATAAAATATTTTTTTTCAAAATACAATGATGATAATATTGTAGCATATTTTATTACCTATTCATAATTAGCATTTTTAATTTACTTTATGAAAAAAATAAGCTTAATTAATATTTTTATTGGAGAGTTTCCTTGGTTTTTTAAACTCTTCTTAAAATCATGTGAAACCAACCCAACTATAGATTTTTTTATTTTTACTGATGCTATTATAGATTATCCTCTTACTAACAATATTAAAATTATTCCTTTTTCATTGGACGTTTTTAATCAATTAGCGACAAAAAAACTCGGATTTGATATTGATGTAAAAAAAGGTTATAAACTTTGTGATTTTAGACCTGCTTTTGGGGTTATATTTTCTGAATATCTAAAAGATTATGATTTTTGGGGTATTACAGATATAGATGTAATTTATGGGAGGATTCGTGAATTTATGACAGATGAACTATTAGAGGAATATGATATTGTCTGTGTTAGACATGCTTATATCACTGCCTGTTGTATGCTGTATAAAAATAATGAGTATGTAAATAATTTATATATAAAAAGTAAAGATTATAAAATGATTTTTGCCTCTCCAAAAAATTATGCCTTTGATGAAACTAATTTTGAAAATTCGGATAGTTTTCTTGAGATACATGATATCTTCAAAAGAGATTGTCAGATAGAAAGTATTCAGCATATAATAGTAAAGGAAGGAGATGTTGGGAATTTAAATGCTCATTTTGATTTATTACTTATTGACGGAATATCTGGAAAATTAAAATGGGATAATGGCATCTTTTCTTATGCTGGTAAAATTGAATTTATGTTATATCATTTAATTGATTACAAGCGTAATATATTTGCTAATAACAGTCTGAAATGGGGTAAAATACCTGATGTTTTCTATATTGATAAATTTGACTATAGAAAAAATAATTCAGTTTTAACCCGTTTTATAGTTTTTTATGATGACAATTTGAAGCCATTTTTCTGGAATTTAGGTAAAAGAATTGATTGCTTTTTATCCTATACCTTATTTAGGAAAAAAGTTAAAACGATGGAAGCGGGAGATTATTACTATCATTTGAATAAACAAAAAACAGTAATAGGGAGACATGATGACGGGACGAATTTTATAAACATGAATGGTTTTTCAAATATTATTTTGTACGAAATGACTTTTAATAAAAATTATTTTTTTGCTAAAAATTTTGAATTGATATTAAAAACTGATACAAATCAATCTATACCGTTTAAGAAATTTGACACCATAAACAGCGCTGGTCATAGTAATACCTATATTAAAGCTGATTATCCTATTTAAAATTGAAAATTTTTCTCCATTTTGACTAAACAGAATATAAAGACTGACAATCTCTCTCGAAATAAAAGTAGCCCAATTTAAGTGATGAAAGAGTCAATATCTCAGAATTGGTTAGAGAACTTGGAACTAAAGTTAGATGGTCGATAAAATATTTCTACATTAAAAATCATCAATACCTATTTTTAAACTTAATATAATTTTTCAAATGAAAATACTTCTTGTTGGCCCAGGAATCCTGCCGATTCCATCAAATGGTTGGGGTGCTGTTGAGACGCTTATCTGGAATCAAAAAACATACTGCGAGGCACTAGGACACACAGTAGATATTTTAAATCAAAGAGGTTTGGAACCTGCATTAGCGGCAAAACCCTGGAACTATGATATTGTTCATGTCCATTTTGATCCTTTGACTGAATTTTGGAACATCCTTTCCGTTCATCTAAATTTTAAATTAGTTGTTACCAGTCATTATGGATATGCTGCTTTTCCTAAAAAATGGGGCAATGGTTATGAGACTACCTTTAGATTTTTAATGGAAAGTGAACGATTGATCGTTTTAAGTGAAGATATATTAAATGTATTTGCAAAAAATGGGTTTAAGGGAATAATTGATGTACTTCCTAATGGTACAGAAACTCAACAATTTCTGTTTAAAAAAACAGCTTCATTGAAGAATGCAATTTGTTTAGGTAGAATTGAAGGAAGAAAAAGGCAAGCGGAAGTCGCCAAAAAGATTTTAAGCAAAAGAAATATAGTTTGTGATTTTGTTGGACCAACAGACTACTCTCTTAAGTTTAAAGTTGACAATAAACATATCAACTATCTAGGTGAATGGGATAGAGCTACAGTTCATAAAAATCTAACAAATTATTCCTGTTTAATTTTATTTAGTGATGGTGAAGCACACCCCTTAGTTATATTAGAAGCTATGGCTGCTGGACTTTCTATTGTCATTTCAAAGGAGGCTTCTGCAAACTTAGATAAGAACCTTCCTTGGATATATTTATGCGATACTGTTGATGAAGTTGTAGAATATGCAGAAAAAGCAATTCGTGAAAACAATCTATATAGAGAGCAAATACGAAAATATGTAGAAGAAAATTTTGATTGTTCAGTTATTGCCCAAAAATTTATTGAAATAATTAGCTAAACAATTTTGAACTATTTTAATAACAGAATTACAAACGCTTCTGCAAAATCTTTCAATGCTAAAATAAAAGCTTTTCGATCACAATTTAGAGGCGTGAGAAATATAGAATTTTTCCTTTTTAGGCTAACCAATATTTATGCTTAATTTTTGCTCCTCCACAGGTTTTAGGATTGATCCAATGTCGGGCAACTTCAATAAAAAAAAGCCTGTAACTCTTGAAAAACAAGCAATTACAGACTTTTTAAGTACCCGGAGCCGGAGTCGAACCGGCACGGTTTCCCACAGGTGTTTGAGACCAGCGCGTCTACCAATTCCGCCATCCGGGCTTAGCAGACATGAAATGACAGACAGTCATTTCAACGCAATAAAGAGATAGTAAATGTTAATTGCTATCTTTTCCTTTAACACGGTGCAAATGTAGAAAACATTTTTAAATATTCTAATAAAAATACTTAAAATTTTCCTTTCAGAGTTGATTTTATTTTCTAAATTTGCACCTCGTTAAAAAAAGAATACACAACTAACTACAAAACAACAAATTAAATGTCACACCTAGAACCAGAAGCTAAAATTTTTGCTTGTTCAAAAAGTGAATATCTTGCAGAGAAAATCGCAAAAGAGTATGGTATCCCAATGGGAAAAGTTACCATATCAACTTATAGCGATGGCGAATTTCAACCTTCATACGAAGAATCAATCAGAGGTTTACGTGTCTTTATTGTTTGCTCTACTTTTCCAAGTGCAGATAATTTAATGGAATTACTATTAATGATTGATGCTGCAAAACGTGCTTCAGCAAGACACATTACAGCAGTAATCCCTTATTTTGGTTGGGCAAGACAAGACAGAAAAGACAAACCTAGAGTGCCGATAGGAGCAAAACTAGTAGCAAATCTATTAGATGCAGCCGGTGCAACAAGAATAATGACTATGGATTTGCATGCTGATCAAATACAAGGATTCTTCGAGAAACCTGTAGATCATCTTTTTGCATCCACTATCTTTTTACCATATGTAGAAAGTTTAGGTTTAGACAATTTAATGATTGCTTCACCAGACATGGGAGGATCAAAAAGAGCATACGCCTATTCTAAATTCCTAAATTCTGAAGTTGTAATCTGTTACAAACAAAGAAAAGCAGCCAACGTTATCGAAACAATGGAGCTTATTGGAGAAGTAAAAGGTAAAAACGTAATCTTGGTAGATGATATGATTGATACTGGAGGAACTTTAGCAAAAGCTGCCGATTTAATGATCGAAAAAGGTGCCTTAAGCGTAAGAGCAATTTGTACTCACGCCATTTTATCTGGTGCTGCATACGAAAAAATAGAAAATTCAAAATTATTAGAACTAATTGTAACTGATTCTATTCCGTTAAAAAGGCAATCTGATAAGATAAGAGTAGTAAGTTGCGCACCACTTTTTGCCGAAGTAATGCACATGGTTCACCACAACAATTCAATTAGTGGGAAGTTTTTGATGTAAGAATTGATTTTTGGGTTTTGTTCGAACAATCAAATCATCCAACAATCAAATCATCCTAAAAAAGAGTTTAATTAATAACTATATAAATATTTACAATGAAATCGATTACAATTAAAGGATCAGAAAGAGAAAGCGTGGGCAAAGTAGCTACTAAAGCCTTACGTAATGCTGGATTGGTTCCTTGCGTATTATACGGAGGAGATCAAACAGTTCATTTTTCAGCGGAAGTTATAGCTTTCAAGAACTTGGTTTACACTCCAAACGCGCACACAGTTGTGATTGAGCTTGGAAATGGTAAATCATTCAATGCTGTTTTACAAGATATTCAAGTTCACCCGGTATCTGACAGAATTTTACATATTGACTTCTTTCAAATCCATGATGACAAAGAAATCACTATGGAAGTTCCAGTAAAAATCATTGGTAACTCAAAAGGAGTTATGGCAGGTGGAGATTTACGTATGAACAACCGTAAATTAAAAGTTAAAGCTTTACCAAAAAATCTTCCAGATTTCGTTGAAGCTGATATCACGCCTCTTGACATGGGTAACAAATTATATGTTACTAAAGTGCCAACGCCAAACTTCAAAATTATGCACCCAGACAATACAGTAATTTGTCAAGTGAAGATCTCTCGTGCGGCTATGAAAGCAGCTCAAGAAGCAGCAAAAGCAGCAAAAGCTCCTGCAAAAAAGAAAAAATAATATTTTTTCAATCTATATCAAAAGCATCAGTTCTACAACTGATGCTTTTTTTTGCCTCAACTCCATTTTTCTAGCCACAAATTACACGGATTTACACAAATTCTATTGTATTGCAATTTAGATATCTACAGCAATCTTGTTTTAAATTTAAAGCGAAAAATTAGATTTTTTCAGCAGGCAGAGTTCCCGCTGCCCTTCCAAATCTTTTATTTTTTTAAAGAAAAAAACAAAAGGTTTTTTCCCTCACATCGGGGCTAATTAGGTTTTATAGTTTTGTTTTTATGATTATTCTAAAAATCTAACAATCCAATAGTCCAATAATCGAATAAACCCTATTTTTGCAGCATGATAAAATGGATGCAAAACCTGTTTTCATCAACAAAAACAGAAGAGAACATAAATAACATGAAGAAATTTTTAATCGTAGGCCTTGGCAATATTGGCTCCGAATACGTAAATACCCGACATAACATTGGTTTCAAAGTCTTGGATTTCCTCGCCAAAAAAGAAGGAATCCCATTCGAAACCGTAAAACTAGGCACACTAGCCGAATACAAATTTAAAGGAAGAACTTTTTTACTTCTAAAGCCCAACACCTACATGAATTTGAGCGGGAAAGCCGTAAAATACTGGATGGACAAAGAAAATATACCTCTTGAAAACATTTTTGTCATCACAGATGATCTGAACCTTCCTTTCGGAACCATTCGCATCCGCAAAAAAGGAAGCGACGGCGGCCATAACGGACTCAAAAACATCAATCAAGTCCTAAGCACACAGGAATACACCCGTTTCCGTTTCGGCATTAGTGACGAATTCAAAAAAGGACAACAAGTTGATTACGTACTTGGAGATTGGGACGATACCGAAAAAACCAAACTTCCCGAAAGACTGGAACTTGCTTCCGAAATCATAAAATCTTTCGGAACAGCAGGACTGGAAAACACCATGACCACTTATAATGGAAAATAAAAAAGAGGCCGGCTAAATACAAATTTTGTATTTAGCCGGCTTCTTTTTTATTAATTTAAAATCAAATTATTTAATCACAATTTTAGAAACTCCTTTTCGATCCCCATCAGTTACAGATACTATATAAACACCTGGAGTTACATTTTTTAAATGAATATTTTCACTAAAATCTTCCTTGCTCTCAAACTTATTCTCATAAATTTTCCTACCCAACATATCATTTACCATAACCACAACTCCATCTGTATTAACGCTCTTAAAACGAACAGTAAAGATACCTTTGTTTGGATTTGGATACAAAACAAAATCATTAATCTCAAAACTTGAAGAAGCTAAACTTGTATACACACTAGAACAGATACTCAAAGAAGCTGAATTTATTTGACCTGTATTCGCTGAACTAACATCTCTAAATCTTAATTTCCATACTCCTTGAGGATTTTCGCCATTAAAAGCAGATAGAACACCGGCCGGAACTACCGTTTGACTTGTGGTTTGATTACAAATCAATCCCCCTCCTAAATCATCATAAGTTAACACCAAGCTACCATCAACTTGACCACAAGACCTATCAAACAACTTCACAACCTTTCCACTTGGACTCATTACCTCTATCTGAAGATCTCCAAAATATGTGTGAGTAAATCCAATATTCAAATTAACATCTGTAATTTCTGAAGAAGTCGCTGGCACAACAATTGTTTTCTCAGTATAAGCAGCTTGCGCATCAGGTATCGAGTAAGGGGCTGCAAAAGTATATGTGTTACAAGAAGTAATCAGAGAATAGTTTATTGCAAATGGCACGCTATTCACCGCATAAAAAATATTTCCAGTAGGTTCTACTAAAATTCTGCAATTTTTAGAAGCCACTGCAGGCACAGTAATAGCTTCCGAACCATCGTTTGGAGTATTACTAGCCAAAACTGTTGGAAAAGTCAAGCCCCCATCGGTAGACAGCTTAATATTTACATTAGCCGAACCAAACAATGAACTGGTTCCATTTACACTCCAAGTGATCATTTGGGTAGAACCTTTAGTCCAGCTGACATCTACAGCATTTTGTGAAGTTACAACAAATGGCCCTTTATTCTCATCTACACTAACAACCATGCCATCAGAATTGGTCTGCCCAAAACCCAAAGCAGCATTATCTCTTACCGTAAATACAAAATTTAAATCCCTAGCAATAGATGAAACTGACTCCCATGACGAAGTCAATTGACCCGCAACCACTCTGCTCAAAGCTGGAAAATAACGACTAGTAGAATTACTTGGCAAAAAAGATCTAAAATTAGGACCATTGAGCTTAGTTGCTTTGGCCAAACTATTCTCCTTATCCTCACTAGCAGCAGCCGAATCATTTTGTTCCCAACAATAAGTCAACGCATTTCCATTGGGATCTGAAGCTACTCCATTTAAAACAAAAGCCGTACTCTTTGGTATGATATAATCTATTCCAGCATTTGCAACCGGAGTTTGATTACTTAATATGGTATTAACTGCACATTTAGTAACCAAATTACTCTGAATTTGCAAAATACTAGCATACGAAAAATAATCATCTGATTGATTTTGAACATCATAACCATCCGAAATTCCAGCATAACCCATAATAGTAGAACCACTTCCTGGCTCAACACTTACACCTGTACCTTCTACATCATATGAAAAAGTATGATTAGCCCCTAATTGATGGCCCATTTCATGTGCTACATAATCAATGTCAAAAGAATCTCTTTCAGGCTCATTATTTGAAGGAGAAGTAAAGGCACTTCCCTTCCCGTATTGATCAGATGGAGATGGATTTACACACACACATCCAATACAACCAGCATCTCCACCTCCGCCAGAAGCTCCAAACAAATGCCCGATATCATAACCCCCATTACCAATTACTGAAGTTAAGGTAGACTGTAGTTCTAAATTCCAAGCTCCATTCGCCCCATCAGTAGCATCTGAGTATGGATCTGTAGTCGCATTGGTATATACAATTAAATTATTATTGGCTATAATTTCTAACTTTAATGCTAGGTCTTTATTAAAAACCCCATTCACCCTTGTCATGGTAGCATTCATTCCCGCTAAAGCATCGGCAACTGTTCCGCCAAAATAAGCTGCATATTCCCCTGTACAAGACAAGGCTAGTCTCATGGTTTTAAAAACACCATTATTTGATTTTATTTGGCTAGTTTTTTTAACCAAATCCTTATTCAGTGCAACATCGACCGTTTTACAGTTTAGCGGTAAAGCTGCCTTGCTTCTATTTTTAGAAGTAAGAACTACATACAATGATTTATCGTCAGCTGAAGACTCTATAAATTCAGAACCACTATCACCTCTTAAAACCATAGTTTGAATCCCTTTTGGAGAAACACTAAAAAAGATAGAGGCCTTAGGATCTGTAATTCCAGTTCCAGAATACGCTCTAATTTCTGGGTATTGTGCTTGTAGCTCTGGAGCAAAATTGGAAGATTCTACAACAACGAATTGCTCAATTTTACCGTCACCATTCGGAATGGCAACTGATATCCCTTTATCCGCAGAAGTTTTGGAATGAAGAGTCGTCAACTTCTGTTTAAATTCTGTCTCATTTAACTTAAAAAACAATTTATTACCTGATTCCGAATCGTTTTCCTGTTTTGGAGAATAACTCACTGCTGTCCAAGATGATTTCCCCTGGGAATATCCAACAAAACTGACAACAAGAAAACCTATACAAAGTAGTAATTTATTCATAATTGTAAAATTTGATATACAAAATTAATTCATTTACAATGGAATATACAATGATTTAAAAAATGATTTAAAAAATTCATCCCATCTATAGCAAGATACAACATTATTTTCAAAGATTATTTTAACTCATAAGTATGAAAATCAATAAAAATTGAAACTTCTTACCACTCATTTTAAAAATAGATAGTATAAATTTGCAAAATCTTAAAATATATACTTTGAAGATTTTTCATTCCATAAACGATTTCAATACCACACCTTGTGGAACTATAAAAAAAACGATTCTAACTCTAGGAACTTTTGACGGTGTTCATTTCGGTCATAGAAAAATATTAGAGAGAGTTACCCAAAATACCGAAAACGGAAAATACGAAAGCTTAGTACTTACTTTTTTCCCGCATCCTAGAATGGTTTTACAGGAAGAATCAGAAATAAAACTATTGAACACTCTTGATGAAAAAATTCATTTATTAGAAGAAATAGGCATACAAAATTTAGTCATACATCCTTTTGACGAAGAATTTTCGAGATTGACTGCTGAGGAATTTGTAAAAAACATACTTGTAGATCGATTTCATATTCAGAAAATAATCATTGGGCACGACCATCGTTTTGGAAGAAACAGAACAGCAAACATTGATGATTTAATTGCCTTTGGAAAACAATATGATTTTGAAGTCGAAGAAATTTCGGCTCAAGAAATCAAAGAAGTTTCTGTAAGCTCTACAAAAATCAGAAACGCTTTGATTCAAGGTAATGTAGCCTTAGCCAATGAATATCTTGGTTACAATTATTCTCTGACAGGTAATATTACCAAAGGAAAGCAATTAGGGAGAACCATTGGTTTTCCTACAGCAAATTTAAAGCTTGAAGACGACTATAAACTTGTTCCTCAAAACGGCGTTTATATAGTAAAAAGCATCATTAACTCAAGAACAGTTATTGGTATGATGAATATAGGCTTTAACCCAACAGTTGATGGCAAACATCAAACCATTGAAATCAATTACTTTGATTTTAACGAAGACTTGTACGACAAAAAGATAACTGTTTCTATAATTGAAAGAATCAGGGCTGAACAAAAATTTGATTCTGTTGAACTGCTGAAAGAACAATTAGAAAAAGACAAAACAACAACAATAGCATACTTTAACAAACTTTAAATTTCATTCAAGTTCTTTTTAATATTTTCATAAAATAATTCTAGGTTTTTTTTTGTAAATTTGATAGGTATTGTATTATTTATCAAATAGGTACTGTTTTTTTCAACCTCTAAAAACCAATGACATGAAACTACAGAAAGAACTATATAATGGATGCATTATTTTTATTGGTATTGGCCTTTATTTCATATCAATGGAAGCTTTAGGTCTGGCTCATTTGTTTTACTTACGCCTACTCAACATACTATTTGTATTTTACGGAACCAATAGAACCCTAAAATCGAACTTTGCAGAAGGCAAAATAGTTTTTGCTTCTAATGCAGCTTCGGCACTACTGACATCACTTACTGGCGTGTTCTTGAGCATTGCCGGACTAGTGGCTTACAGTTTTGCAAAAGGCGGTGATCTCTATGTAAAAACATTATCGGAAACCTTGTTATTTGGCGGAAACCCATCAGTAATGACTTATAGTATTAGTATACTTTTTGAAGGAATTGTATCTGCCGTAATTGTTTCCTTCATACTCATGTTGTATTGGGACACCCGTTATGCTTCAGATAAACATTAGATTATAATCAAAAAAATCAATTTCATCCCAAAATAAAAATAACAACTATATACCAAAATATTTTCGCTCATGACAAATTAAACTCTATTGTATTTACTAAAAAGGATGAAGACACAAAGACAATAAAGATCCAACCATTAAAAAGCAAATCATTATGAAACTTCAAAAAGAATTTTATAACGGATGTATTATTTTCATTGGAATTGTGCTTTATTTTTTATTGATGGAATTTTTAGGACTAGCTCATTTCTTTTACCTACGTCTTTTGAATATATTCATTGTCTTTTATGGAGTAAACAGAACAATTAGGATGAATCTTGCAGAAGGTAAAAATATTTTTATTTCTAATATTGTTTCTGCAATGATTACTTCATTTACTGGCGTAATTTTAAGTATTGCTGGGTTATTAATTTACAGCTACTTTAGAGGTGGTGATTCTTATGTACGATCTTTATCTGAGATCTTTTTGTTTGGTGGAAACCCAACTGTGAATACTTATTGCATCTGTTTGCTTTTTGAAGGAATTGCCTCTTCTGTAATTGTTACTTTATTACTCATGCTCTATTACAACAATAATTTTGTTTCCGATTAATTTCCTATAAATTTCTATTGTGCAAACCCAATACCACATGGTTTTAATTTTAAGAACAACAAAATAATAACATAGCTTAAAAAAACTTTAGATTTCTTCAGAAAATCCATTCTGCTATATTTAGCAAAGTAATTCTATATTTTTTTTGTAAATTTGATAATAACCGACTTGAATATCAGATCTATACCATATTTCTAACCAACTAAAATCAAACCACATGAAAGTAAAAAAAGAAATTAAAAATGGATACTTCATTTTTATAGCAATGGGAACTTATTTTCTAATCATGGAATTTCTAGGATTGGCGCATCTCTTTTATTTAAGACTATTCAACATTGTTTTCGTTCTCTATGCTGTAAATGACACTTTACAATCGAGAATAGCACATGGCAAGAAAAAATTTACTTCTAATGTTAAAGCTGCATTGACAACTTCACTTGTAGGTGTATTTCTAAGCATTATAGGATTACTCATTTACAGTTATATGCGAGGCGGTGATATTTATGTACAAAAACTATCAGAATCCTTTTTATTTGGAGGACATCCATCTATTAACATATATTGCTTTAGTTTACTTTTCGAGGGAATTGCTTCTTCTGTCATTGTAACAATGCTACTTGTGTTCTATTGGAATAACAAACTTGTGACCGATTAAAAAGCCTCTTTTAGAATATTCACAACAAGTCTTTTTCAAGCCATAACATTGGTTCTTTAGAACTATTTGATTACTTTTGGAGCTTCAAAAAAGAAGGATCAATGAGTATCACAAAACACAACTGGACGAAAGAAGAAATTATTGCAATATACAATAAACCGATGATGGACTTGCTTTTTGAAGCTGCCACCATACATCGAGAGCATCATGACCCAAATGTGGTTCAAGTATCGACTTTAGTATCCATAAAAACTGGTGGATGTTCTGAAGATTGCGGATATTGTCCTCAAGCAGCCAGATACAATACTGGAGTTGAAGGCAATAACTTAATGTCTGTGAACCAAGTAAAAGCACAAGCACTTCAAGCCAAATCTGGAGGTTCGTCTCGTGTATGTATGGGAGCTGCATGGAGAAATGTTAAAGATGGTCCTGAGTTTGATCAAGTTTTGGAAATGGTTCGTACCATTAACAAAATGGACATGGAGGTTTGTTGTACTTTGGGTATGATTACCGAAAATCAAGCTCAACGATTGGCAGAAGCTGGTTTATACGCCTATAACCACAATTTAGACACCTCTGAAGACTATTATAAAGAAGTTATCTCGACTCGTGGTTTTGAAGACCGTTTACAAACTATAGAAAATGTACGCAAAACCAATGTTACAGTTTGTAGCGGAGGAATTATAGGAATGGGAGAAAGCATAGAAGACAGAGCAGGAATGCTAGTTGCTCTTTCTACATTGAACCCACAACCGGAATCAGTTCCTATTAATGCCCTAGTTGCTGTAGAGGGAACCCCAATGGAAAACGAAAAACCAGTAGAAATTTGGGAAATGATTAGAATGGTAGCCACAACTAGAATTGTAATGCCGGAAACTCAAGTACGTCTATCTGCCGGAAGAATGAATATGAGCCGTGAAGGTCAAGCTATGTGCTTCTTTGCCGGTGCAAATTCAATTTTTGCAGGTGACAAGCTACTAACAACCCCTAACCCTGATGTTAATGAAGACATGAAAATGTTTGATTTATTAGGTTTGAAACCGCAAAAGCCTTTTACAAAAGTCTCTCAAAGACCAACTGTTGAAGCTGCAGATTCTAAATTTGAATCTCTTGGCGAAAAACCAAAATGGACAAGACCAAATCATGTTATTGAAAAAAATCTAGAAGCTTCCATAAAAGGAAAATAGATTATCATAAACTAATTAAATCCTCATTTTATATACAAAATGAGGATTTTTTATTTATAGTTAACAATCATAGTTGGTTCTAAAAAACAATTTTATTGGATTGTTTCATACCATTATCCAATATTGTTACCACTACAAGTATTTGCTTAGTCGAGTCAATACTCGTGATAATACATTCATTACTATTCACAGAATCTTTTTCATAAAGCTGCCTTCCTCTTAAATCATAGATTAAGACTTTAGCAATAGTTTCCGCAAATGACGCTATCTTTATTTGACGATTCTTTGCTGATACCGTTATCTTTTCTTCTTTCTTATTAGAATTAATACTACTTTCAGCTTTCCCATTTGCTACTAATTCAACTTGGTTTTTACTCTTCACTACTCCTGAATTATCTTTATAACATATTATAAAGCGATCATTAAACGTTCCAGTAGTGGTAGAAAAAGTGTAAGCTCCATTCGTTAAATTATGAACAACATTAGCTGTCTTATCTTCAATAAAAATTGCTTGATTTACTAGTATCCCATCTATTTGATCAATGCTTATTGTAAATGCCCCATCAATAGTAGTTTTATATCCTAATGGCACTTTATCCACTTTATCAAAAGGCAAAGTGCGACCTTGAATCACAAAATTCTTATTATCATTAACACTATAAAAATCAACATACTTATTACCGTCTGAACTCAATCCGTCATAAGCTGTATCAAAACCATTAGTCGCTCCAGTAGCATAACCCACTAATATTTGCTTAAATACCCCTTCAGCATTGGTTAAATTCAGCCAAACACGATGTTTCTCTATAGCTACAGTTTTTGATTTAACTCCTTTAAAAAATTGTGTATTCTTACCCTGAGCATTTATGCGCATACTGTTATTAAAAACAACAGGACCTGACCCTTCTGCACTTATTGCCATAAAAGATTGCCCAGCTGCTATATATCCCGAAGGAATATTTGCATTTGCATCTTTAGTACTCGCAGCAGCTGTACCAACTCCTCCCAAACAATTATAAGAAGCATAATCAGCTTCGGAGTATTTATTACTGGAAATAGCCGTATTATGTGTCCAAAAATGAATAGTTCCCTGAATCCTATTAGTATTGATACAGTTTTCTAATAAAAAATCATCTGCACTGATTGCTGACGGATACGGGTTTCCAATCAGATTGCTATATCCAACTGGAGCAATTGGAAACGAGTAAACCCCATTATTAGGTATTCCTATGAATTCAACTGATTGCGCATACGTATTTGCTGTTGGATCTGGCCAAAATTGTGGCTTTGGCACTCTAATAATGTATCCCTTGCCCGGAGTCATAGTATTTGCACTTGACTCGACTATCCATTTATTTGAAGAATAACTAAAATATTTATCTGACAATGTATTAGGAGATAATGCATAAAGTGTTTGTCCTGCAACTGGTGAAGACCAATACGTATAATCAAAATTTTTCATGGGTGTCGTATTGCATTTATAAACAATCGCACCCGTATTGACTGCATAATTATTTACCTGAATCAAACTCGCTTTATTCTCAAAAATTAAAACGCCTGTGCCTTTAAGCTCTAAGCCATCTTCCAGTTTCAAAACTACGCCAGAATTGACCCCTACAGAAACCCCTGAATCTACTATACAAGAACAAGCTTCCATATTAGTAGGTATTGTATAATTACTGGAGAAAATAGCAATTTTGGAGCTATCTGGAGTACCATTAGACCATAAACCCGAATTATATGTTGTAGACGAACGAAAGGCTTCTACTGTATTTGAATAATCGCTATAACCACATTCATTTTTAGCACGTAGACGCACATAATACGTTTTTCCAGCAACTAATCCTGTTACTTTTTGAGTTGTACTATTACCTAGCGTTCTATTATCATATCCTAAAACAAAATCTCTAAAATTAGCATCCGTTGCAACATCCAAATTATATTCGGTAATATCTGGAATAGCCTGCCAATTCACATCAAAAGAAGTTGATGCACATGTAACATTGATGTCATCTAAATGAGGCGTCTCAAGTATAGTACAACCTACTGTTCCATTAAAAGCAAAACTATTAATACTAAAGGTTCCAGTACCGGTTTTAGCAGCCCATCCATAAATCCTGAAAGTAATAGCTTTGGTTATATTTTGAAAAACAGAGCTTGATAATGATATTGTTCTTCCTGCAGCAGAAACTGTCCCAATATTTGAACGAAAGCCATCTACACTAGACCGAAAAGCAAAATGTATAGGTCCGTTTATAGAAACTTGTCCCTTATATACAAAACTCTTAAAATCAATTTTTTTCCCTGGACTTGGGGTTATAGCAAATTCAAAATAATCTGTTGGATCAACACCTACTGTATTCCAACCCGTAGCATTATATCTATTTTTCGCATTTTTACCTAAGATTCCTTTTCCTCTACTTATACCCGAAACAGAAATATTTGGATCAACTATTTGTCCTGTTCTATAAGGATTTAAAGCATTTGGGTTAATACCAGTTATTGGATTTAAAAATATAGATTGACCTAAAGACAAAAATGGAAACAAGATTACCAAAGAAAAAAGTTTTTTCATAAAAACGTATTTTATAATTAATTATATAAAAAATCTTAAAAAGTTCATATTCAGTATTATTTCAAATGTAAGAAATATACTTATTTATATGTATTGTTTTTAACAATTAAATTCATATTTTTTTTACAAAATACATGCTATTACAATTACAAATTTTACTTAGTTCTTGTTTAATTCCTATTCAGTTTTATAAATTCCAGCCACAAAAAAATCCCATTCTGATAATTCAGAATGGGATTCATAATTTAGTAATATTCTATTTTCTTAAAAAACTATCTCCTTAGTGATCCATTTACCATTGATTAACTGAGTTAAAACAATTAAAAACTGGTCGCTGGAATCTAAATTACTGATAACATATTCATTTCTATTTACGTGTTCCTTTTGATACAGTAGCCTACCTCTTAAGTCATAAACCATAACTGTTCCAATAGTTTCATCAAATGAATTAATTTTAATTTGATGATCCTTTACAGATACAACAACTGCTCTTCCTTTATTTTCAAAACCATCAGTACCTAATGTACTACCTCCTTTAGTTGGATCTAAAGCTATTGGATCGGTTACTACTGGAGTAGTCACTATTGGATCTTTTATTACAGGATCTTTTATTACAGGGTCAGTTACCACTGGGTCTTTCACTACCGGATCAGTTACCACTGGATCTTTTACTACAGGGTCAGTTACCACTGGGTCTTTCACTACCGGATCAGTTATTACTGGATCTTTTACTACAGGATCAGTCACAACTGGGTCTTTCACTACTGGATCGGTTACCACTGGATCTTTTACTACAGGATCAGTCACAACTGGGTCTTTTACAATTGGATCTGTTACAACTGGTGTATTATCCACATAACGTAAAACAAAACGATCATTGAACACTCCTTTTTGAGTAGAAAAAGAATAAGCACCATTTTTCAAGTTATGAATAACATTAGTAACCTTATCTTCAACAAAAACAGCTTGACTAGCCAAAACTCCATCTACTTTATCAATGCTTATCGTAAATGTTCCTTCAACTGTCGTTTTATATCCTAATGGTACTTTATCTGTTTTGTCAAAAGGCAAAGCACGTCCTTGAATTACTAAATTCTTACTTTCATTAATACTGTAAAAATCGATATACTTATTACCATCAAAACTTTCTCCATCAAAAGCAAGGTCATTAGCAGGAGTTGCTCCTGTAACATAACCCACTAATGTTTGTTTGAAAGCACCATTGTCATTAGCTAAGTTTAACCAAACTCGGTGTTTTACTATTTCAGTCTTTTTAGTTTTAGCTCCTTTAAAGAATTGTGCATTACTATTGGCAACACCTACTCGCATACTATTGTTAAAAGTAACAGATCCGGTAAAGCCTGCTCCTTTTTTGGTTACTGCAAAAAAGGATTGACCAGCTGCTATATTACCATCTGGTGCCGATCCTCCGCTTCCTGCAGGCAAAGTATTCACTCCTCCAACTCCATTATATGAAGCATAATCCGTAGAAGAATACATTAAATTTGAAATAGCTGTATTATGTGTCCAAAAATAGATTGTTCCATCAATTTCTTTATTGTTTGCTGCTAAAAAGTCATCAGCACTCATTGCAGACGAATATGGATTTCCAATTAAGTTACCATCTCCATCTGTTGTACCAATTGGCAATGAATAAACCCCATTATTAGGAACTCCAACAAATTGTACTGGTTGTGCATAAGGAAAACTAACAACTTCTCCATTTGGCCAAGGTGTACCTCCATTGTCTTTCGGTGTTCTAATGATATATCCTTTTCCAACTTTCATTGGCGTAGCACCTGGCTCCACTTTCCATGCATTGTTCACATAACTAAGATACTTATCTGACAATGTATTTGGAGATAATACATTCAGTTTTTGCCCAACAACTGGTGATGACCAATAAGTATAATCGAAATTCTTCATCGGTTTCGCTTTACGCTTATAGATAATAGTCCCCGTATTGACAGCCGCATCATTCACTTGTACCAAACTCGCATTGTTCTCAAAAGTTAAAGTACTTGTAGGGTCAACATTCAATCCATTTACAACCTTTAAGATAGCGGTATCATTCGCTCCTCCAGCAACTCCTACTACTACCTTAACTCCTGGATTCACTTGACAAGAACAAGCGTTTAATTGAGTTGTTATAGTAAAGTCTCCGTTAAAAACAACTATATCGGTTACTGTTGGTGGTGTTGTGTCTCCAGTTTTAGACCATTTAGTCCCATCCCAAGTATTTGTTGTTGGCGAATTAATAACGATTGACGAAGTGCCTGCAGAAATACATCCAGAAGCATTTTTCATTGTAACACTATAAGTTCCCGGCATAACGTTAAAAACTCCTGTCGTATTCGTATAATCTATTCCATCTACACTATAAGTAATACCTGCTCCTGTTGGTGCTGTAACCGTGATTGTTCCTGTTGGTACCACACAAGTAGGCTGAGTCGTAGCCGACGCCGTTGGTGCTGCTGGTAATGGACTAACAGTAACAGTTACAGGTGTTGTATATACTGAATAACAAGTTGTACCGCCACTTACAGATACTGTTCTGCGTTGGTAGCTTGTTGTTGCTGTCAAAGCTGGTGGCGAATAAGTAGCACTTGTTGCTCCACCTATGGTAACATAACTTCCACTTGCGTTAGTTTGCCATTCGTAGGTAATTGTTCCTGAACCAGTTCCCGCTGTAGACGATGTCAAAGCTGCCGGAGTGGCTCCGTTACAGATTGTTTGATCCGCTGCTATTATTCCCGCTGTAACCGCAGCATTTACCGTGATAGTTACTGGTGTAGTATATGCTGAATAACAAGTTGTACCGCCGCTTACTGATACAGTTCTACGTTGGTAACTTGTTGTTGCTGTCAAAGCTGGTGGCGAATAAGTAGCACTTGTTGCTCCTCCTATGGTAACGTAGCTTCCACTTGCGTTGGTTTGCCATTCGTATGTAATCGTTCCCGAACCAGTTCCCGCTGTAGACGAGGTCAAAACTGCCGGAGTGGCTCCGTTACAGATCGTTTGATCTGCTGCTATTGTTCCTGCTGTAACTGCAGCGTTTACTGTAATAGTTACTGGTGTTGTATATGCTGAATAACAAGTCGTACCACCGCTTACAGATACAGTTCTGCGTTGGTAACTTGTTGTTGCTGTCAAAGCTGGTGGCGAATAAGAGGCGCTTGTTGCTCCGCCTATGGTAACATAACTTCCACTCGCATTAGTTTGCCATTCGTACGTAATCGTTCCTGAACCAGTTCCTGCTGTAGATGATGTCAAAGCCGCTGGAGTTGCTCCGTTACAGATTGTTTGATCCGCTGCTATTGTTCCTGCTGTAACTGCCGCGTTTACAGTAATAGTTACTGGTGTTGTATATGCTGAATAACAAGTTGTACCGCCACTTACAGATACAGTTCTGCGTTGGTAACTTGTTGTTGCTGTCAAAGCTGGTGGCGAGTAAGTAGCACTTGTTGCCCCACCTATGGTAACATAACTTCCACTTGCGTTGGTTTGCCATTCGTACGTAATCGTTCCTGAACCAGTTCCAGCTGTAGACGATGTCAAAGCTGCCGGAGTTGCTCCGTTACAGATTGTTTGATCCGCCGATATTGTTCCTGCTGTAACTGCAGCGTTTACTGTGATCGTTACTGGTGTTGTATATACTGAATAACAAGTTGTACCGCCGCTTACAGATACTGTTCTGCGTTGATAGCTTGTTGTTGTTGTCAAAGCTGGTGGTGAATAAGTAGCACTTGTTGCTCCACCTATGGTAACATAACTTCCACTTGCGTTAGTTTGCCATTCGTACGTAATTGTTCCTGAACCAGTTCCCGCTGTAGACGATGTCAAAGCTGCCGGAGTTGTTCCATTACAGATCGTTTGGTTCGCTGCTATTGTTCCTGCTGTAACTGCAGCGTTTACTGTGATCGTTACTGGTGTTGTATATACTGAATAACAAGTTGTACCGCCACTTACAGATACTGTTCTGCGTTGGTAGCTTGTTGTTGTTGTCAAAGCTGGTGGCGAATAAGTAGCACTTGTTGCTCCTCCTATGGTTACATAACTTCCACTTGCGTTAGTTTGCCATTCGTAGGTAATCGTTCCTGAACCTGTTCCCGCTGTAGACGATGTCAAAGCTGCCGGAGTTGCTCCGTTACAGATCGTTTGATCCGCTGCTATTGTTCCTGCTGTAACTGCCGCGTTTACTGTGATCGTTACTGGTGTTGTATATACTGAATAACAAGTTGTACCACCACTTACAGATACTGTTCTACGTTGGTAGCTTGTTGTTGTTGTCAAAGCTGGTGGCGAATAAGTAGCACTTGTTGCTCCTCCTATGGTAACATAACTTCCACTTGCATTAGTTTGCCATTCGTACGTAATCGTTCCTGAACCGGTTCCAGCTGCAGACGATGTCAAAGCTGCCGGAGTTGCTCCGTTACAAATCGTTTGATCCGCTGCTATTGTTCCCGCTGTAACCGCAGCATTTACTGTAATAGTTACTGGTGTAGTATATGCTGAATAACAAGTCGTACCACCACTTACAGATACTGTTCTGCGTTGGTAACTTGTTGTCGCTGTCAAAGCCGGTGGCGAGTAAGTAGCACTTGTTGCTCCACCTATGGTAACGTAACTTCCACTTGCATTAGTTTGCCATTCGTATGTAATCGTTCCTGAACCAGTTCCTGCTGTAGACGAGGTCAAAGCTGCTGGAGTTACTCCGTTACAGATTGTTTGAGCAGTTCCTATTGTTCCTGCTGTAACAATTGCATTTACAGTCACCGTTACCGCTTGAGTTGCTGTACAGCCATTCCCATTAGTAATCGTCATTGTTCCTGTATAAGTTCCCGAAGTTGTACCAGCTGTTATTGCAATTGTATTTAGACTTCCTCCACCTGCTAAAAATGCAAAAGCTGTATTTGCTTGGTTTGTTAATCCTGCTGCATTTGCAGCCGCATTCCAAACGATACTATAACTTGTTGGCGCACTACTTGTTGCTGTATAGGTCAACGATGTCGTTTGAGCACCTGCACTATAACATACTGCCTGAGCTGTTCCTATTGTTGTAATTGTTGGCGCAGTATTGGTTGCATTTACTACCCAAGATCCTGAATTTGTACAACCCTTTAAAGAAGTAGTCAAATTATACGTTCTTGCTGTTAATCCTGTAATATTTTTTAAACTTGAAGTAAAACCAGCTGGAGTAGAAGTCCAACTGTATACATAAGGATCTGTCCAAACTGGGCTATTAACAAAGGTACCTGTAGGCGCTACACTACCCACTCCTGAAACTGTAGTCCCAGAACCTTCGTTAAAACTATATCCTGCTAACAAACCTGATTGTGATGCATCATACGTTACAAATCCAGAAGACAAATTTGTAATCTCTGTTGCTGTAAGCGCTCTATTCCAAAATCCTAATTTAAATACCTCCCCAGTCAAACCAATTCCTCCGGGATCCATTATACCCCAACCTATTTTTGTTGTATAATTAGTATCTGAACCATAATTTGACGTAGCACTCCCCCCTGTTACTGGTGTTCCACCATCTAAATAAATTTTCAAACCTCCTGTAGTTCCATCACCTGTAACTGCAATATGATGCCAAGCATTACCTGCGGGAAAAGAAGCTAAAGGTAAATCGACACTACCTCCGTTATAAGTCCAACATCTTAAACTATTATTTTCAAAAGCAATCTCAATTACATCATTTTGTCCAAACAGTGACATTCTAGAAGTATAATTGGCTGGGTCAAACTTTATCCAACCCTCAACTGTAAATGCTGCTCTATTAGAAAGCATTTTTGCATTAAAATCTATATATTGATTACTAGCGCTCAAAAAAGCTAATGAAGCTGGAGCTGCAGCATTTGTAACCGTAATTGTTCCTGTAGCATCCGTAGGGCAAGAAACATTTGTAGCCGTAGCTGTAGGCGTAGGAGGTGTACTATAGTTAAGAACAGCAACACTTCCGCTCATGGTAGAAGTACAACTTCCTACATTTCTTGTTGCTAAAACAGTATAAGTCCCTGTAGCATTAAAAGTTCCAAAGCTTATCGCACTACCTGTACCAGCAACTGCAGAACCAACTGCAACAGTACCTTTCAATAACTGATAACTAACTCCTGTTTCAGAATTCGCTAACCCTATCGGAGATCCTGCAGCTGTACTACAAAAATTTCCACCGGTACCAGTCATTGCATAAACTGAAGGTGTACAAGGGGTCCAAGTATAAACTTGTCCATTTTGTGGTTTAGTATTAATATTGGTTGTAAAAGTTGAGGATTGAGCCGTTGGCGAAGCTCCTGAATTGTTTAATGTTAAGTATTTATCATTAGCATCATAAATACCAATAGAGGCAGAACCACTGCTCACTGACTTAGTCCCTTGATTGTAAAGGTATTCAATTACATTTGTGGTTTCATACAACCATACTTGAAATGAAATGACATCAGGAGCTGAATTATAATCCCATCTTTGTTGACTCCACTCCAATTTGAATATTCTATTGGGTGCAACTCCAGTTGTAACATATCTTGTACTTATCGTGTTTTTTAGATCATCCCACAAAGGAAACAAAATTGGTTTTGCGCTACTTGCATTCGTAGAATTATTAATATAAAACGCATTGCTTGTTCCTCCAAAAGTTAGCCAACCATTACTAGATACTTTTATTTGCGTATATGCTGTTGTCCCAAAAGTAAAAGAAAATGGCAAATTTATAGCAGAAGATATTGCTTCATCATCATTATCATTCGTAAACGACGGTGTAGTACCAGTCAATGCGCTATAAGTTCTTGTGGATGCAGAAAAATTATAAGTATCAGCACCTTGACTATAAGTCAATAAAGGCAATAAAAACAATAAAAAAACAGTAGGTAAAATTCTATTCATATTATTTTGGGGGAATTTTGTCATAATTTAGATATACAGATCAATAACGTAAAAAAGCTTAATTTTTAGCTATATTACTCTATAGCTTTTTATAAAAATAACTCTCTTTTTTTACTACATTTTGTCATACTAAATCAAAAACAGGTATTTATACGCGCCAAAAATAAACATTAAAAAATTATTTTCTCTATAAGTAACCAAAATTGCACCTTAATTTTATCAAATAATTCAAATTCATTCCTTTTGTAAGTCTCAGATTCTAAAAATAACTATCATAAATCTGTAAGATGTGATTTTATGAGAACTACTTTAAAATTTTAGGAACACTTTTGGTATGCAAAAAAACATGAAAAGACACACAGGCTTTTCATGTTTTTCAAATCTTTTAAATTACCTTCTATTTCACTGAATACAAATTCTTTAATTCCCTATTAATTATAGCAAAACAAGGGCAAGAACAAGAGTCATTTTTTGCCTCAATGAAACCGCCATAATTCCTTTTTCACAAATAGAAACAAAACCATACCCCATTACTGCATAGTAATCGGAAAACAAAAAAATAGCGATTTACATTTGGTAGAAGGTATTAAAAAAACAAAACATTTTGCGTCAACTTAAAGTGATATTCTAAGTAGTATTGGGAAGATGACACTGTATAATTTAAAAATGTAAAGAAGGGAGAAGAAAAACTTTCTTTATAATAAAAAGACGAAGGTATTTCAAAAAATGATTACAAGAAATAAATCCCCCTCAACAACAGACAGATACAATGTATTTGCCTGTTGTTAATGATTGGAGAATCTAAAAAAATTACCTAATTCAAACTATTAAAAAATAAACTAAAAAAACTAACATTTATTAAAAAACTATTTCTTTGGTAGACCATTCGCCATTTTTAAGCAAGGTCTGCACTATTAAAAACTGTTCACTAGAATTAAAATTAGGAACACTAAATACATTACTATCTACTTTTTCTATTTCATATAATAATCTTCCATTCAAATCATAAATCATCAATTTATCTATTATCTTATCGAATGAATTGATTTGTATTTGATGATTTTTAACAGAAACTATCACTGATTTATCTGAATCAACTGTTTTAAGAACATTTGTAACACTATCATTAGCCGTGAATCGTAATACAAAACGATCATTAAATGTTCCTATGGTGGTAGTAAAAGAATAAGGTCCTTTTTTAAGATCTACAACAACCCCTTTGACTTTATCTTCTACAAAAACGCTTTCATTCGCCAAAATCCCATCTACTCGATCAATACTTATCACAAAAGTTCCTTCAATGTTCGTTTTATACCCTAATGGAACTTTATCCGTTTTATCAAAAGGCAAACTGCGCCCTTGAATCACAAAATTCTTATTATCATTGACACTATAAAAATCGATGTATTTATTACTGTCCAGACTCAATCCATCAAAGGCGGGATCAAATCCATTGGTTGCTCCTGTAACATAACCCACTAACACTTGTTTGAAAGCTCCTTCAGTATTGGCTAAATTCAACCAAACTCGATGTTTTTCAATAGGAACCGCTTTTGATTTAGTTCCTTTAAAGAACTGAGTATTTTTATTTGTAAGATTTACACGCATACTGTTATTAAAAATAACGGGGCCCGCTCCAGCACTTATCGCTAAAAAAGACTGTCCAGCTGCTATATATCCTGAAAAAACACTATTATTTGCCCCTCCTGTACTGCCACTTGGGGCAGCAGAAGTTCCTACCCCTCCTAAATAATTATAGGAAGCATAATCGGTTCCTGAATATCTATTATTGGAAACAGCTGTGTTGTGCGTCCAAAAATAGATTGTCCCATCTATTCTAGAATTATTGATACTGTTTTCTAACAAAAAAGCATCTGCACTTATGGCGCATGGATATGGATTTCCAATCAAATTACCGTATCCCACAGGATCTATTGGCAGCGAATAAACCCCATTATTAGGAGCTCCTTTAAATTGAACAGGTTGTACATAAGTTGCTCCTGTCCAATATTCTCCGTTAGGGTACAGTATATCAGGCTTTGGCACTCTAATAATATATCCTTTCCCTGCACTCATTGTGCTCAGTCCGTTTAATTCTATTACCCAATTATTCATAGAAAAGCTAAAATACTTATCCGCCAAGGTGTTTGGAGATAATGCTTTAAGCGTTTGACCTGCTACTGGCGATGACCAATAAGTAAAGTCGTAATTCTTCATAGGAGTTGTATTACGTTTATAAATGATCGTTCCTGAATTGAAAGCTGCATCATTTACCTGTACCAAACTTGCATTATTCTCAAAAGTCAAAGTTCCGGTTCCTACAACCGCCAATCCATTTTCCAATGTCATAACAATACCTGAATCTACCTGAACGGCAACACCAGAATTTATTTGACAAGAACAAGCGTTTAAACAAGAAGATAAATTCCCAGACCCAATAAAAACAGCTTTTTTGCTACTGTCCGGCACACCATTATCCCAACTATAACCGTTTGAAGTTCTAGTAATAATAACAGAAACTGTTGCTACATTTGAGTTTATACTTGCTGTGCCACAACTATTTACTGTCCTAGCTCTTATATAATAAGTTACTCCTGGAGTTAATCCGCTTACAACTACAGAAGGAGAAGCTGTTGGGGCAACAGATATATCTTGATAACCCGATAAAAAAGTTCCGAATGAAGGATCTAAAGAAACATCAAATTTATAATTAGCAGCATTCGAAACAGCAGCCCAAGTTCCAGTAACTACAGTTTGATTACACCCTAAAACAATATCGGTTAAAACTGGAGCTGTAGGCATTCCTGATTCAACTGTCACAGTAAACGAAGAAGAATAAACAGCTGGGCAAGCACCACTTTGTACTAAAGCTCTGTACTCCCACACCCCTGCAACAGAAGGGGACTCTGAGTAAGTTGCCGCAGTATTTGGTATTGTTACCCAAGAACCAGAATCTAATCTTTTCTCCCACTGCACAATTGCACCTACATAACCACCTCCTAAGGTCAATGTTCCTGTGGTAGTATTAACACAAATAAGAGTTTGTGATCCTGAAATACTTCCTCCCACAGAATCTGGGTTTACATTTAAAGTAACATTTTTTAGAAACGAAGCTCCACAATTTGGTATTGCGCTAGTTATTGTTACCCCAGTTACTTGCAAAGTTTGACCATTGTTAGCAGTTGTTAATAGCGGAGTAGTAAAACTGGCAACTCCAGATGCATTGGCAACAACTCCTGTAACATCTGTTTGGGAAACCCCATTTATGGTATAATTTAATGTTGATGTACTACTAGGTACCAAACCCGTCAAATTTATTATTGCTCCAGAACCTGCACAAGCTGCATTATCTTGAGAAACTCCTGCCAAAGTAGCCATTGGATTCACCGTCATAGTTACAACATTCGATGTTGCTGGACTTCCTGTTAAACAAGGAGTAGCATTCGATGTCATAATACAAGTCACACTATCTCCATTTGCTAAAGCTGAGTTGGTGTAAGTTGCCGAATTTGTTCCAACATTTCCACCATTCAATTTCCATTGATAAGCTGGGGTAGCTCCTCCATTGGTTGGAGTAGCCGTAAAAGTAACCGATGTACCTGAACAAATAGCCCCTGATGGGGAAGCCGCAATACTTACACTGGCAACTAAACTTGGATTCACCACCATTGATACAGTATTTGATGTAGCTGGACTTCCAGTTGCACAAGCTGCATTTGATGTCATGACACAAGTTACACTATCACCATTTGCTAAGGCTGAGTTGGTATAAGTTGCCGAATTTGTCCCAACATTTCCGCCATTCAATTTCCATTGATAAGCTGGGGTTGCCCCTCCATTGGTTGGAGTTGCCGTAAAAGTAACTGATGTACCTGAACAAATCGTTCCCGATGGAGAAGCTGCAATGTTTACACTCGCTGCCAAATTAGGATTTACCGTTACTGTCGAAGTTACCCCTGTTAAAGTTAAACTACATGTACCGTTACTAACATTCGTTAAATTTAAAGTCGTATTTGCAGTAACTCCTGTTATCGTAACATCTACTGTACCTCCTGCACCTATCGTTGCTGTCGAAGATGCTGCTCCTGTATAAGTTACTGTATTTCCGGCTGTACCATGTATTGTAAAAACCGCATTCGATCCTGAACAAATTGGACTATTTGAACTTAATGTCGGAGCTACTGGTGTTGCTGGCTGATTATTAACCGTAACACTCAACGCCGGTGAAATACATCCGGAAGCATTTTTGGCCGTCACACTATAAGTACCGGGCGAAACGGATGTAAAAGCACCCGATGTATTGGTATATGTTAATCCATTAATACTATATTTTAATGTACCATCTGGAGTAGGAGTTAAAACTGATATTGTTCCTGTTGCAACAGAGCATGTTGGTTGCGACTGTGAAACTGTTGGGGCACTAGGCAATGTTCCTGAATTAACAACTACTGTTGTATAAGCATCAATTGTTTTACCATCTGATGTTCTCTTTATTGATACTGTATAAATACCCGCCACATTAGGAGTAGTTGTGGCTGAAAATGGAGTCGGGTTTTGAAGTGTACTGGAAAAAGAATTAGGACCAGTCCATTTATAAGTAAATGTTCCGTTTGGTGGTGGGGTAGCAGATAGAACAATATTATTCCCAACACAAACAGGAGAATTTGATGAAGCTCTTCCTGTCCCTCCAAAACTTACAAGGTCCGCAAAATTTAAATCGGCTCCAGCACCACCATTACAACTGGCAAGTAAATTGGTCCCAATATATAACCGTTCCGAAGCATTGCATGAACCTCCAACTAAAGCCCCTCCAGACTCAAAAGTCACCGAAGATCCTTCTGCAAGTGTTAAATAATCATTTCCAGCGGAAAAATCTAACGTCCCACCATTCCTAACAATTAACTGAATAGCTCCTAAACAAGTAAGATTTAAGGCAGCATTCATATACAAACTGGTTGGAGTTACTCCATCACCAATATACAAAATACCGTTACAGCTACTAAGTGGTGAAGTTCCGCACGTTAAAGTACTGGCATTAACAACAGAACTACCTGTGATTGTACATTGGGCATTTGTACTTCCTGAGATCACAAGTAGAAAAAAGACACAAAAAAAAAGTTTTGATTTATGTAAAAATATATCCATAGCAAAAAATTTTATATTATTAATAGAACTTTTTCTGATATCAAAACAATTATATTGTGATAAAGCTACATAAAATCATTAAAAGCGAATCATTAAAACGTCAAACATCTTTTATATCCGTTCAACAGCATAACAATTGTATATCAACAAGTTACCACTGTTGAAAAAGAAAGAAATGTATGCTTAAATAAAATTTTAATTTGTAAGATTTTGCCATTTGTAGATTCTATTTCTACTTCAAAAAAGACATATAATTTAAATATTTTAAGACATTTCCTCCATAAAGGAGCTCAAATTAAAATTGAGCATTTTTACTCCTTCCAAAAAAATCTCATGTAGAAGCTATACCCAAATTGCGGAGTATAAAAATGAATTCAGACAAATAGAAAAAACACAAAGTATTACTCTAAAAAATTAATATCTAAATCAAAAACCCAATTCAATCTGTCTACACTTTGTTTGAATCAAAAAACCATCTTGAATCAACTAGATGGTTTTGCTAAACTTATTTGAAATTTTTACGCTCTAAGAATTATTTGATTAACAACCCATTTGTCATTTTTAAGCTGCACTTTAACTATTAAAACTTGCTCAGCTGAAGCTAGGTTCTGAACAACAAATTCCGAATTGTTTATATTAGCCTTTTCATAAAGTAATCTTCCTCTCAAATCGTAAACCATTATCTTTCCTATAGTTTCATCAAATGAATTAATTTTAATCTGATGATCCTTTACAAAAACAATTACAGATTTTCCTTTATTGGCAAAATCATCAGTCCCCAATGTTCCGCTACCTTTATTTGGATCTAAAACTATTGGGACAGTTACAATTGGATCAGCTACAACCGGGTCTTTTACCACTGGATTGCTCACAATTGGGTCTTGCACTATTGGATCTGTTATCACTGGGGTCATTACAATTGGATCTTGTACTACTGGATCTTGTACTACTGGATCAGTTACAACCGGATTTTCTACTACCGGATTCGTCTCAATTGGATCAACTATTATCGGATCCGTTACGACTGGATCCGTTACAACAATTGAATTATCCGTATAACGCAATACAAAACGATCATTGAAAACTCCTTTTTGAGTAGAGAAGGAATAAGCACCATTCTTCAGATTATGGATAACATTAGTAACCTTATCTTCAATAAAAACAGCTTGATTAGCCAAAACCCCATCTACTTTATCAATACTTATTGCAAATGTTCCCTCAATAGTCGTCTTGTATCCTAATGGTACTTTATCTGTTTTGTCAAAAGGCAGAGCACGCCCTTGAATCGCTAAATTTTTACTGTCATTAATACTATAGAAATCAATATACTTATTACCATCGAAGCTCTCCCCATCAAAAGCAGCATCATTTCCAACAGTGGCTCCTGTAACATAACCCACTAATGTTTGTTTGAAAGCACCATTGTCATTAGATAAATTCAACCAAACTCGGTGTTTCACTATAGCCTCTTTAGATTTAGTCCCTTTAAAGAATTGGGCATTACTATTGGCCACACCTACTCGCATGCTATTGTTAAAAGTAACAGATCCGGTAAAGCCCACTCCTTTTTTAGTTACCGTAAAAAAAGATTGTCCAGCTGCTATATTACCACTTGGAGTTGCGCCTCCACTAGCCGCAGGCAAAGTATTTACTCCTCCAACTCCATTATACGAAGCATAGTCTGTAGAAGAATACGTTAGATTTGAAATAGCTGTATTATGTGTCCAAAAATAAATCGTTCCATCAATTTCTTTATTATTTGCCGCTAAAAAATAATCTGCACTCATCGCCGACGGGTAAGGATTTCCAATTAAATTACCATCTCCATCAGTTGTACCAATTGACAATGAATAAACCCCATTATTAGGAACTCCAACAAATTGTACTAGTTGTGCATAAGGAAAACTAACGACTTCTCCATTGGGCCAAGGAGTGCCTCCATTGTCTTTTGGTGTTCTTATAATATACCCTTTCCCAATTTCCATTTGTGTTACTCCTGGTTCTATTTTCCAAGCATTGTTGGCAAAACTAAAATACTTATCAGACAAGGTATTTGGAGACAATACATTTAGTTTTTGCCCAACTACTGGTGATGACCAATAGGTATAATCAAAATTCTTCATCGGTGATGCATTACGTTTATAAGTAATGGATCCAGTATTTACAGCACTATTATTTAACTGAACCAAACTCGAATTATTCTCAAAAATTAAGGTGCCTCCATTATTAACCACGGCATCAGTCATAGTCATTATACCTCCTGATTGTATGGTAACACTTTTTCCTGATTTTACTTGACAGGAGCATCCACTTATATTGTCTGAAGAAGAATAATTTCCATCAAAAATAACTATATCAGTAGATGTCGCTGGCGGTGTAGTATTCCCGGTTTTTGACCATACTACACCGTTCCAAGTGTTACTTACAACAGCATTTACTACAACACTTGTAGAAGATGGCGAAACACAACTTCCTGCATATTCCACTGTAAAAGTATATGTACCAGGAGCAAGATTAGAAACTAAATAAGTTGCCCCAATATTAGAATAAGTTGTAGATGCTGTGCCGCTTTGTGTAATTAACCAAGTAATTGACGTTGGTAAACCACTTAATGTTGCACTTCCTGTTGAGACTATACAAGTAGGATCAGTAACCGCTACAGGTACTGGTGCTGTTGGTTTAGGCTTTACGGTAACTTGTACTGACTGAGTTGTTGAACAATTTGCATTAACTATAGTCATCGTTCCTGAATATGTATTTGCAGCTAGACTAGCCGGTAACGCAATAGTGTTTACATTTCCCCCACCTGCTAAAAATGCAAATGAAGTAGAACCTTGATCTGATAAACCTGCCGTATGAGCAGCTGCATTCCATACAATACTATAACTAATAGGGCTATTTGTTGTTGCATTATAAGATAAAGTGGCTGTTTGGGCACTTGCGCTAAAACAGACATCATTAGCGTTTCCTGTGGTTGAAATAGTTGGTAAAGCATTTACTGTTACTGTAGTTGTTGCTGAATTTGCTGTGGCACAGACACCACTCTGAACAACAGCTCTAAATTGTGTAGTTGCTGTTAACACCCCTGAAGTATAGGTTGCAGCTGTATTTGCTATATCAGTCCATGAAGAAAACGGACTCACAGCATATTGCCATTTTACAATTCCTCCTGTATACCCAGTTAAGGTTAGCAAACTACTTGTGTTTCCGCTACAAATTGAAGTACCACCACTTACAGTTCCCCCAACACTTGCAGGGGAAATGATAACTGTCGCCACATTATTTGTACTAATGTTAGAAAAACATGCTTCAGAAGTAAGTTTCGTAACCGTTATTGTGCTAGAACCAACCGTATTTAACCCAACTGCAGTAAAAGTTCCCGTTCCGGCAACACTAACCGTCATTGTAGCAGTTAAACCTGTTGCACTAGGACTACTCCTATCATACGTCACCACATAATTACCCACTGGTAAAGATGCCGCACTCGAAGTTAATGTTACTACAGATGTTGTTCCGGTTGCCGCACATACATCTGTTGCTGTAGCTCCACTAAGACTATATGTTGGGCATGTATAAAAAATAATTACCTGACCTGCACCTCCAGCACCTCCAGTCTCACTAGCACCTCCTGAATCTATTGCACCACTACCGCCTCCGCCAGGTGCCGTACCATCATTACCAGGTCCTTGGCCAAAAATTAAGCTTTGACGCCCAACACCGCCGGCTCCACCAGAATTTCCTCCATCACCACCAGCTCCCGAAGTAAGACCAACTGTTAATAATGCCGTTTGACCATTTCCTCCATTTCCACCTGCCAATTTAGTTGTTCCAAATGAAGCAGCAGTTGTTCCGCCTGCACCACCCGCAGGAGTTCCGCCTGCTGTGTTAGCTGTACCGCCGCTACCGCCAGCGGCCAAGATAGAACTTTCAAAACCTGTAATGGTTGAACTCCCTCCAGCACTTCCTGTACCTGTTGTACCAGCTGTTTGCCCTGCAACAACAACACTCAAGACCGATCCTGGCGTAACTGTAATAGTCGCACTGGCATAAGCTCCACCACCTCCACCAGCTCCACCTCTCCCTGTAACTACACTTCCTCCACTGGCCCCTCCTCCTGCTCCACCACCGCCCCAAGCTTGAACAGTTGCAGAAGTAACTCCTGCAGGAACATTTAAAGTACCACTTGATGAAAATGTATGCGGAGGTTGTGCCCGCACTAAAGAAAAAATAAAAACTAATAATAGAGATAATTTTAGTCTCATAATAGTAGGCTTTAAAGATTAAAAAATCAATTCATCCTTAGTAATATTTATGAGCCCTAATGAAAAAGTTAACATTCTCAGAAAATAAGATTAACCTAAATCATTCTATTCTCAAAAAAATTACAACATCTTTAAATTGCTGTTTATAAGCAGATTGGGGGTATGTCAAATATACAAAAAAAATCATCGTTATGATCGGGTATTGTAATTATCAGTACCCTTAAAATACTCATTTTGTAAAATTTATAATCAGTCATTTTTTAAGTAATCCCTCAAAATTTAATTGCAATGACTTTTTTTAAATTTTACATTTGCTTCTAAATTGAATCATTTCACGATCCTTAGCAAATTCTAATTATGACCATCAAAGAAGCTATCCAAAAAATTGAACATTTTTGTGCCTACCAAGAACGGTGTCATGAAGAAGTAGTATCAAAATTATGGAGCATGAAGATGAACTCTGGAGAGATAGACCAAATTATTGTACATCTTATTGAGCACAATTTTCTGAATGAAACTCGATTTGCCTGTAGTTTTGCCCGAGGAAAACACCGCATCAAACATTGGGGTAAAATAAGAATTACCAATGAATTAAAAGTCCGCAAAATTGGTCAAAACCTTATCAATCTTGCACTAAAAGAAATTTCACCCGAAGAATACATAGCCACTTTTGAAGATCTAGCCGAAAGAAATTGGAAATCCATGTCGGAAAATGACCTTCTCAAAAAAAGAAAGAAATTCTGTGATTATATGCTTCGCCGTGGATTTGAAAGCAATCTAATTTACGATAAAGTGCGTGAATTGGAGCAAGAATAAAACTGATCCTAATTTCACAAAGATTCACGAAGAGAAGTCACAAAGACATGCTAAAAAAGTGTACCCCTATTTCGAAATAAATAAACTGAAAAATTTTACGAAACAGACTAACTTTTACAAACTCAAAAGTACACTTACTGCATTCCCACCAAAACCAACCGCATTGACCAAAACTTTCTTTATGGATTGGGTTTGTTTTTGTGCTTCTGCAAAAGGAACTCCAATGAATTGATTGTGTTGCATCATCAAAATAGCCATTTCCATACTTAAAATACCCGAAGCACCAAAAGTGTGCCCGATTTTCCATTTATTAGTAGTTAACAAAGGTAGACTATCACCAAAAATTTTCTGAATAGCTACATATTCCGTTAAATCCCCTTTTATGGTTCCTGGTGCATGCATTACGATTGCATCTACCTCAGAAACATCTATATTTTGCAGAGCCATTTTCATTGATTTTTGAAAACAGGTTGCTTCTGCCGAAATAGAAATATTGTGCTCTAAGATTTCTGTAGCATAACCAACACCTTCTATGAAAGCTATAGCATTTTCTTTTTTTCCGATTTCAAGACAACACACACCAGCTCCTTCTCCCAAAATCATGGTGTTTTGTTTTTTATCCAAATCCAAAGCTCTATTAGGGTATTGTTCTTCGCTCTTAGAATAAATTTTCAAAGCACGCATTTGTCCAATGGTAAAATCGGTTAAAGGAGCTTCACTACCTCCAACCAAAAACTTATTGGCCATACCGGCTCTCAACCAAGCTACTCCATTCAGTACTGCGTGCAAAGCTGTAGAACAAGTAATAGAATGTGAAATTTCTGGTCCTGTACTTTGCAAATCATGGGCTACCCATGAAGAAATATTCCCCAAAGTAGTCGTTGGTGATGCCAATGTTTGTGCTTTACCTGTCTCAACATACTCTTGAAAATGTTTTTCGAATAAATCAGTTGCCCCTCTAGAAGAACCAATATTAATCCCAAAAACATCCTCTTTTGTCCAACCCGCATCTTCCATTGCTTTACGGGAAGCCACCATCGCATACAAAACCGATTTATCTAAGGCTTTATATTTAATATCTGATTGTCGCAACTGTTCAACCTCTTCATTAGAGATAGAATCTAGAGTTGCAACCAAAGTGTTTTTATGGTCCAAATAGTGTTCCGAAAAACAAGGATTTTCCGTAAGGTAATTTTCCCAAATGGTTTTGGATGAATTTCCTAATGGAGAAATAGAAGCTATTGCAGTTATGGAGATCGTTTGTGACAAGACTTTTTATTTTATTACACGAAGGTTCACAAAGAACTTTCGCAAAGATTCACAAAGCTTTTGTAAAAAAACATAGTGTAACTTCGTGTTTTTTCTCTGTGTCTCTTTGTGAAATATTTTTTTGCAAATTTAAACTATTTCCAATGCTTTCGCTACCACTTCATATACTTTTTGCAATTGCTCATCAGTAATCACATAAGGAGGTAAAATGTAAACGATATTCCCAACAGGGCGCAAAATCAAGCCATTTTCAATAAAAAAATTATACAGTCTGTTGCGCAATGTCCCGTAATAACTTGCCGAAGTTTCTGTTTTTATTTCCAAAGCAAAAATAACCCCCAGCACTCTTGTAGCAGTAACCATAGGGTGATTTTCAACCCGTTTTTTAAAATCCAAATGACTTTTGTTAATTCGGATTAAATTATCTTGCATTTCTTTGGTTTGCAACAATTCTAAACTGGCCAAAGCCGCTGCACAACCCGTAGGATTTGCCGTAAACGTATGCCCATGAAATAATGCTTTATTGATATCTTCATCATAAAAAGCATCAAAAAGATCTTGTGTAAAAGTCGTAATCGCCATAGGAATAGTTCCTCCCGTCAAGGCTTTGGACAAACACATCATATCTGGCTTTTGGGTCAAATAATCGCAGGCAAATGTTTTTCCGGTTTTCCCAAAGCCCGTCATTACCTCGTCGGCTATTGTAAGCACATTATTTTCTTGACAAATTTGCAATAATTGATCCAATGCTTCAGGCTCAAACATCACCATTCCGGCTGCACCTTGCACTAAGGGTTCAAAAATAAATCCTGCGCAATTATTATTTTGTATTACTTCACGTAATGCATCAAAACTTAATTGCTCCTGACCTTTCACTGGTACCGGAATTCGAACCACATTTATAAACATCCCTTGGAATGCTTGTGTATAAAATGATATTCCACTCGCAGCCATGGCAGCAAAAGTATCTCCGTGAAAAGCATTCTCGAAAGCAATAATCGTTGTTCTCTTTTCTCCTTTGTTATAAAAAGACTGCAAAGCCACTTTGATAGCCACTTCGACAGCCGTTGATCCATTATCCGAAAAAAACACTTTCTTTTGATTAATCGGTAACATAGCTAATAGCTTCTCAGCCAAAATTATTGCAGGTTCATGCGTAAATCCTCCAAACAGAACATGTTCTAATGTAGTCAACTGTTTGTAAATTGCATCGGCAATATACCTATTAGAATGTCCAAAAGGATTGACCCACCAAGAAGCGATGGCATCAATATATTGTTTGTTGTTTTCGTCCCAAAGCAAAGCGCCTTCTCCTTTGGTTATTGCTATAGGAATCGCTGCTGTTTTGTGCTGTGTATAAGGATGCCAAAGATGTTGGCTGTCTCTCTCGATTAAAGTCATTAGATTTCAGATTTTAGATTGCTGATTTTAGATTGATCTTACTATTGCAGTTGCAAAAGTTCGTCTCTAAACTTATCTGCATATTCTTTGATTACATTTTGATCAAAATACGGTTCTTGCTCAATTCTTCCCAAACATTTAATTCCTGTTTTATTCAAGATAATAGATTCAGTTGCGGCATTTTCATCACCTGAAAAGACAATTCCTCCAATCGCTATTTTACGATTAAGCAAGGCTTCAATTGTAAGCAAGGTGTGATTGATACTTCCTAAATAATGTCTTGAAACTACAATTACTTTATAATCTGGCTGAATTAAATCTATAACACAATCAGTGTCATTCAATGGTACAAAAACACCTCCAGCTCCTTCAATAACTAAATGATTTTGGGTTTTCGGTTCTTTTATTGCTTGCAAATCAATAGTAATTCCATCAATTGCAGCAGATAGATGCGGACTAGCTGGTGTATTTAGCAAATAACTGTTCGGGTGAATTGTTGTTTTATCATTTGAGATAAATGATTTGATTTTATGACTATCAGAATGGTCAACATCCCCAGCCTGAACGGGTTTCCAATAATCAGCTTCCAAAGATTCTGTTATAATGGCCGAAGCTATCGTTTTACCCACATCAGTTCCAATTCCTGTAATGAATAATTTCATCTAAATAATTTTTACACAAAAGTAAAAAACCCATCGTTAAGATGGGCTTTAATTGTTATTCTTTTAATTCATCAATTACTTTTCGAATCTCTTTGGCATATTTTCCATAAAAATAATTCACCCACCATTCAGTAATAAAAGCGGCCGAAGTCATTACACCAATAAACATTGCAAATAAACCTCCTAAAATAAAATCCCCTGATTTTTTATTCAAAATTACATCTATAATTTCCTGAGAATAATCCTTTAAAATAATCATAGTAACGAAGGCTAAAGCAAAAGGCATGACAGAATACGTGAAGGATTTGTACAATTCCATATTCAATCGGATATCAAAATACGTGTCATATAGGTTGTCCTTTGTATTCGTATTTGCCTTATTCAATCGTTTGTAAAATAAAAACAGTTTGGCCAAAAAGTAGGCACAAATAACCAAAAATAAAGCAAACAATCCATAAAACGCCGTTATCACTAAAGGAGTGAATTTATAGAGTACTGGTATAAATCCTAGGAAAAGAATAGATATAATTTGATACACAAATTCCTTTTTTAAATTCTTTCTGATTTTATCCAAAGGCGTTTTGGCCGATTGTAATTTTTCTAAATTGGTTGGAATCACAACATTTTCTGCTTTGTCGTTATTCCATGCTGATTGCATATCGTTAAAATCCATAACCTTGATTTTTTATAATTTCTTTTAATTTTTCCTTTGCTCTGTTCAGTTTCACTCTGGCGTTCCCTTCTGAAATACCCAAGTTATCTGCAATTTCCCGATGCGAAAAACCTTCAAGTTGATAAAATATAATTGCTTTATCAATTTTATCCAATTGCTGCACCGCTTTATAAAAATGATTCAACTGATTTTCTTTATGATCCGAATCGCTTTCTTCTTCTTTTATGTTTTCTGAAGCAATTTCATACTTGTCAACCTTTCGTTTTTCCTTTCTCAAAAAAACGATCGAAGTATTAATTGCTACACGATACATCCAAGTAGAAAATTGACTTTCACCTTTAAAACTATCATAGGCTTTCCATAACTGAAGTACAATTTCCTGAAACAAATCCTGCTGGTCGTCCGGATTATCCATATACATCTTAGAAACCTTATAAAGTATTCCTTTGTGATTTTCAATACGGTTTAAAAACTCTTGTTCTTTCGCTATCAAAACTTTAGTTCATTATAGATTTTACAGTGTACCCTGCTTTTTTTAGTAAATTAACAATTCCTAGTTCTCCTGCCAAATGTGCCGCGCCTACAGCAAAGAAAACACTTTCTTTTTGCATCATAACAGGCATGATTTTAGACCAATTTTCATTTCGGTTATCCAACAATATTTTCTTAGTATTTGCTGACATCACTTTATTGCTCGTTGTCATTTTATAAAGGCTGTTTATATCCTCACTCACATAATCTTTGATCATTTCAGTACACATATCTGGATTGATCTGTTGCAAATAAGAAATCATTTCATCATCTGTAAAGGATTTGCATAACATTTCCACTTGCTCAATAGCCTTTTCAAGTCCTACTACAGGTTTGCTACTTTCTTTGGCTTTACTAACAAATTCCATTTCATAAAATTTCAAATCTGTACAACCAAATGATTTCATAAACAGCAAACTCATCACGGTTTCGAGCGTATAACTATCGACTTGCGCTAGCGTAAATCCTCCACTTTTTTGCAATACCTCTTCGAGTTGTGCTATTTGTTTTGCAGTCAATTTTTTAGACAAAGGTTCTTTACCAATTGCCATTTGCTGCACTAATGCTATTTCATTAGGATCAGCTACATTTATCTCTAAAGCTAATTTAGATGTTTTTGAAAAAGCTGCTACTGCTTTAGGTTGCATAACATAATCTTTTCCGCAGATCATATGAACGGTTCCAAAAAGATAAGAAGGCTTTGTCAGTCCGTTTCCTGACACTTCCCATAATACTGAATTTTCATTTTTTGGAGTTTGTGCATTTGTCGAAAAACTAAATGCGAATACCGTAATAGCTACAATTGATTTGAAAACATTTTTCATGGTTTTTTCGTTTTTTGATTGATGATTGAAATATTTTTTTTACGACTCGTAAGTAATCAAACAATCAAAACGTTACAAAAAAAGTTTCTTTTTTTTAAAGAAGTGAGGAAATACAAGCAATCAGAGATGAAATTTCTTCTTTTGAGTTGAAGCTATGAATGCAAAAACGCAAACGCTCCTGCCCCTCGGGAACTGTGGGAGATAATATCGCTTTGACATCAAAACCTTTTTGCTGAAGAGCATTGGCAATATGTTTTACTTTTTCATTTCCGGGAATGATAGCACTTTGAATAGCCGATTTGCTACGTATGAAAAGTGGACTCAAATACAACATTTTCTTCACCTGATTAAAAAAAACGATATTTTCCCGAAGCAATTCGAGTGCATTTTTATCTTTTTCTAAATGATAATACCCCATTAAAACTGTGGCTACCGAATGCGGAGAAAGCCCTGTGGTATAAACGAAACTTCGAGCAAAATTAACGAGGTACGATTTTAATTCATCCGAACCTAAAACCACTGCACCATGACAACCCAAACCTTTTCCGAAAGTCATAATTCGAGCAAATATCTTGTCTTGCAATTGCAAATACTGAATTAGTCCCTCTCCTTTATCTCCAAAAACACCCAAAGCATGTGCTTCATCAACCACTAAATAACAGTTGTACTTTTCCGAAACAGCAACCAACTCCTTCATGTTTGGGCAATCACCGTCCATTGAAAAAACAGATTCGGTTACGATATAAATTATCCCAGCACTATTATTAAAATTGATTATCTTTTTTTCTAAATTCTCAAAATCATTGTGCCTAAATTTATATGACTTAGCATTCGATAATTGAATTCCGTCCCGAATCGAGGCATGACACAATTCATCATACAAAATCAAATCCCCTTTTTGAGGAACTGCGCTAAAAAAACCTACATTGGCATCATAGCCCGAATTGAATAACAAAGCCGAATCTGATTGGTGGAATTGAGCAATATAATTTTCAGTTTCGGTATACAAAATATGATTTCCCGAAAGTAATCTAGAGCCGGTTGCTCCATTGCTTTTTATATTATAATCTAATAAAAATTGATGGGTCGTATTGAAAATTGCTTCCGATTTTGATAAACCTATATAATCATTCGAAGCAAAATCTATTAAATCATTAGGCTGAGGAAGTTCTCTTAGCGATTTATTTTGTTTTCGAGTTTCGAGTTTATCGGCTAGTTTTTTGGGAAAATTCATAAAACAAAGTTATGCTTTTTTTAAGCAATTAGCCATTAGGCATAAGTTTTTTGATTTTAATATGATGTTGGACTATGCTATTACCTTTCGGGTTTCAACTAATGACTATTGCCTAATGCCTATTCACTAATCCCATCAGCCTTCTTCTTTTTTTCTGCGGCTCTTTTAGCAGCTTTGGCTTTGCCAATTGGTAGCCCTACCGTTACGTATAAGGAGCGATTGAATTGGTTAGGACTATCATCTCCTTTAAGAAGTGGAACCAATCCATAATAATATTGCAAACCGAGATTCAAACCGTTTCCAGTTTTTAATCTATACCCCAAACCAAACGCCAAACCTGCGTCGACAACATGAATTTTGTCCCTTATATTGTTTTTATATTCCACATCATCCCCATAATAATTTTGATGAAATATATCATTGGCTGTAGACAACAAACCCAATTGTGTACCTGCTTTGATATAAATATTGTTATCAAACTTATACTTAATCATCAAAGGAACATTGAAGTAATTTATATTTCTTTTGATGGAACCTTCAGCAAATACAGCATCCAATTTTTCGTCATTCAATGAGTAAACAGCAATCCCTTTGGCTCCCATTGTCGATTTTACAATAACTCCAGTGTTGAAAATCCAGGAAGGGTTCTTTAAATTAAAGTCAAAATAAAAACCTAAATTAAAATCCGTTTTATAATCCGAATCCAGATTTGAAATAGTCGAAAAATTGGCACCGCCCTCCAAACCAAACTCTATATTTGGAGAATTTAATTTATCACCAAAAATTAGTGACATAATCACTTGCGACTGGACAGCTTGAAAACTAAAAAATAATGCAATGAAGAAGGTAATTTTTTTCATATTTCCTTATTTATCAATTTCCTTGAATCTCAATTTTAATCAATCATTAAACTATAATCCGAAACGATATTGAAGACTCGTCATAAACTGTGTACGGGTTCCTAAAAAACCACATTCGGCTCGTAACATAAAGTGTCTGTTGTATTGATATTGGGTTCCTACAATAAAATTCCACATATCTTTTGGTGCTTTTTCTAAAGAATATTGAACTGTAGAAGATTCCGCAGTACTCAAAGCACCGTCAATACCATTCAACAAATTTCCTGCAGTATCTAAAGCTTTGTTCGCAGTTTCGTATTTAGCTTTGTTTGATGGCTTAGCTTGTTCAGCATTAGAAAGTCCATTCCACCAAGCATCTACTTGAGTTTGCTTATCATTTACGGTGGCTATACCTTGATCTACTCTAGCTTGCGCTCCATCTAATTCCAATACATCTCCTAAAGCCAAAGAACCATTTGTTCCACTTTTTAAATGTACTCTAAAACCACCAGCCCAAACTGCAATGTTACTTTCCGGCTTATTAAATTTAAACGTTTTTCCCAATCGTGGCCCAAAAACAAAACTAAGAGCTGGCTTCTCAAGGGCAGAAATGTCTGTCCATGCAACATTCATATCAAGTGCTAACCAACCACCTCCGATACCAATAGTAGGTGTAAAACCTAATCCAAAGGTAGTGCCCTCGAAATCAGCTTTTGATTTGAATGTCGTTATCTCCGACCAATTGTTGTTTGCATCTGGAACCCACACTCCAGCATCAATTGTTGTAGACATGTTTGCTTTACCAAAAATCCCATACACATTCAAAAAAGGGAACAACCAAATATCGGGTCTAACATTGACTGCGTATCCTGATGCCACAGCTTTATTAAATCGTATAATTTGATCTAAATTGTACATAGGGCCATTATTAAAACCTACTTCTAAATTCTTTATGGTTAGATCTGATTCCTGCCAAAAGTAATTAATCGATAGACCCGCGGAATAAGGCAATTGATACCCCTTTTGCGTTGCTTTTTCTCCCCATATCGGTAACGAATAAGGATATTCTACCACTTTAAGACTGTCGAGAAGAGCAGCATTTTTTTTACCCACCACTTTATTGGTATATACTTGCGAAAAACTAATACCATACAGTAACAAAAAAAGAAATATCAAAATTTTATTATTTTTCATAATATAAAATTTACATTATTTATTTAGTTTAAACACAACCCGTGAGGTAAAGTTAAAAAAAATAATAAGGTAATTCTTTTACATCCTCATTTATTTCACAGAAAATCAGTAACTAAACTAATTCTTTACAAAAACTTTATAGTACAAGAGCTGTCGCCACATTGTTACTACTATCTTTTTAAGACCATTTAAAAGAATATAAAAAAGCGAAACAATTGGCTTTATTAACTAACACAATTCTTGCTGTTCATTGTTTCTATCTCTTCTTCTCTTTTAGGCACGAAACGAGGCAGGATTTCGCTTCTATATGGGTAAGTAAGCAAGTGTATCTTTATTTTTAAAAAGAAAGGCTAAACAGACCTATTGATGTAGAATCCATGAACTTTTGAATTCGATTAGCTAACTTTCATTTTAGCCAAAAAAAATGCCTAACATAAGTCAGGCATTTAATTTTTGAAATTGAATTGTCTTAATCTACTAAAACAATTACTTTATTATCTTTTAACTCAAGAGTACCAGAGTTAATTTCTAAACTATAATTTTGATCATTTATTTTGGTAAATAAACTTGAAGCTTCTTCATTTAAGTCAAAACTTGGAGCAGTAATATTAACCGTTCCTTTTTGCAACAATGAAACTATTGGCGCGTGGTTATTCAACATTTGAAAACGTCCATCTACTCCTGGAACAGAAATAGAAGTTATTTCTCCTGAAAATAATTTCGCTTCTGGTGATACTATTTCTAATAACATATTTTTTTAGTTATGAGTTATGAGTTATGAGTTATGAGTAAAACTGAATACTACTAACTCTAAACTGCAAACTGATTTTAAGCTTCTGCCAACATTTTTTCTCCAGCTTCGATAGCTTCTTCGATAGTACCTTTAAGGTTGAAAGCTGATTCTGGTAAGTGATCTAATTCACCGTCAATAATCATGTTAAATCCTTTGATAGTATCTTTGATATCTACTAAAACACCTTTCAATCCTGTAAATTGCTCAGCAACGTGGAAAGGTTGAGATAAGAAACGTTGTACACGTCTTGCTCTAGAAACAGATAATTTATCTTCTTCAGACAATTCCTCCATACCTAGAATCGCAATAATATCTTGTAATTGTTTGTATTTTTGAAGAATTTCTTTTACTCTTTGTGCACAGTCATAGTGCTCATTACCAATAATGTGTGGTGCTAAAATTCTTGAAGTAGAATCCAATGGATCTACCGCAGGATAAATACCTAACTCAGCAATTTTACGAGACAATACTGTAGTTGCATCAAGGTGAGCAAATGTAGTTGCTGGAGCCGGGTCAGTTAAGTCATCCGCAGGAACGTAAACCGCTTGTACAGATGTAATAGATCCTTTGTTTGTTGATGTAATACGCTCTTGCATCGCCCCCATCTCTGTAGCAAGAGTTGGTTGGTAACCTACCGCAGATGGCATACGACCTAAAAGAGCCGAAACCTCAGAACCTGCTTGTGTAAAACGGAAGATATTATCAACGAAGAATAATACATCTTTTCCTTGGTCAGAACCTGCACCATCACGGAAATATTCAGCGATAGACAATCCAGAAAGTGCCACACGTGCACGAGCTCCTGGTGGCTCATTCATTTGTCCGAATACGAAAGTAGCTTTAGAATCTCTCATTCCTTTCAAATCTACTTTAGATAAATCCCATCCTCCATTTTCCATAGAGTGCATGAAATCTTCACCGTATTTTATAATTCCTGACTCTAACATCTCACGAAGTAAGTCATTCCCTTCACGTGTTCTTTCTCCTACTCCTGCGAATACTGAAAGTCCACCGTGACCTTTTGCAATATTGTTAATCAACTCTTGGATCAATACTGTTTTACCTACACCAGCACCTCCAAACAATCCAATTTTACCCCCTTTTGAGTAAGGCTCAATCAAATCGATTACTTTGATACCTGTAAATAAAACTTCAGATGAAGTTGATAAATCTTCGAATTTTGGTGCTTGTTTGTGGATTGGAGTTCCATTCTCACCTGTCTTTGGCAATTCTGGCAAACCATCGATAGCATCTCCAATTACATTAAACAAACGTCCGTAAACATCTGCTCCAATTGGCATTTGGATAGGATTTCCTGTTCCAACTACTTCATAACCTCTACTCAAACCATCTGTTGAGTCCATCGAAATGGTACGAACTGTGTTTTCACCAATGTGAGATTGTACTTCAAGTACTAATAATGTACCATCCTTTTTTGTGATTTCTAACGAATCATAAATTTTTGGAAGTTCAACATCCTTTCCGTTGAAAACTACATCAACTACTGGTCCAATGATTTGGGCAACTTTTCCTATTACTTTTGACATTACTTATGTGTTTATTAAATAGCTAATTAGGTTTATGAAATATAGCCCATCGAAATATGTCGAATGGATACTTTTTTCAGAGCGCAAAGATAATTTTTTAAAATACAAAATCAATAATTTTTTTTATAAAATATTTTAATTTTTTACCATAATGATTAAAAACCTACTTTACAACCCCTAAAATACTCAATTACAGACCGATCACAAATTACAATTAGCAAAAAAATAACAAAACCATCACATTAAGGACGGATGGTTTTGCTTTTCTTGTGAACTTAATCATTTTATTGAATTACTACTGGATATTGAATTTGATATTTTGCCAAATCAACATTTCTTAAAGTTGCACCGAATTTAACATTAATCGCATCAACAAAAAGATTAGCAATATATGCATACCCTCTAGGACTTGGATGAACACCATCTAATGAGAAAGCCCCACCTGTTACATAAGCAGCGGTCATCTGGAAATTCCCAAAACGAATTCCAGTTGTTGACAACTGAGTCATTGCTGCTTTTGCATCTACGAAAGCTAATCCTTTAGCATCTGCAACAGCTTTTATAGTTACATTATATGCATCAGTAGCTGTTTTAATTTCTGCCACTTCATCTTTTGATAAAACCCATTGATCTGCTAAAGGCACTGAAACACCATTTATAGCAGCCGGATTCCCATTTACAAGGGTACCAATAAAATTTCTCGCCAAAAGCACTACAAGATCTTCTTTAGTTATCTGTCTATAAGAAGGAACTCCGTAAGCAGACAAATTAGTCAAATAACTATCTACTATTACAACTGCATTATTTCCTGCCACAAATTTAATTGTTCTCCTAGCCGCTTCTTCTGCAGTTAGCAACTTATTTGCAACCATTGCTTGCAAACCTCCATTGTATTGTGCATATCCTGCATTTAACTGAGTAGCTGCAGCCTCATTTAAAGGAACCGGGTTATAAGGAACCGTGGTAAAATAAGGTAATGTAGTCACATATGGCAAATTAGCAACAATTCCTTTTGCACCATTAGCCGTTAAATCAGTAACCAATTTATTATATGCAAAATCAAAAGTGGCTGTTGGAGTTATATCATCGCCCGAAACCGGATCCTGAGAAGTAGGAACTCCTCCATTTGTTGCATAACCCAAAACATCATTACCTCCTATCCATAACGAAAAGAACGTCGGATTTTGAGCCAAAGCATCTCCTAAAACAGTAGCCGTTGCTGAACTAGCAAAACGAGCATAATACGGACTTGCCTTTTTAATTGGCACCCCCGCAGGATTCCCATACCCTGGCGCGATTAAATGATAACTTTTTGCACCAGGAATCCCTAGATTATTAAAAGTACCTGTTAAATGACTAGTCACTTCTGTTGTTGGAATCCCCGGAACATTTCCAATATTTGGAGACCCACTAGCTGAAAATCCAAGAATTGCTGATCTAGTCTTTGCAATCACATTACCCCCAAACAAAAGCCCTCCTAAATTATCCGACATTAAAGGGATAGTTATAGCTGCTCCACCTGCCGGTATTAATTGTTGTGATAATATATTCACATATGAATTTGCCTGACCTGCTTTAAATAAAGCTCCATCGCTATATCCTGCAGCAAAAGAATCTCCTAATGCCACATATTTTGCAAAAGATGCTGTTCCCGGAGTAATAGGAATTTCTACCGGAGCCGAATCGTCATCATTATTATTACACGCTACAAAGCTTAAAGAAGCCAATAATAGCCATTTGAAATTTTTCATCATACTATATCTTTTTATTTTTTTGCCTTACTTTAATTTTTACGGATTAATTGTCAATGAAGCAAACCATTGCTGACCAATAGCTCCAGAACCAATTACTTGGATATAATCTTTACCCCCAATATTGGTAGCTCCCACTTTTAAAATAGACTTCAATTTTGGTATACTATAATTTACTTGCGCATCAAAAACTGTTGTTTCCTCAATCATTCCATCTGCAAATGAAGATTGCCATAAATATTCCGTATTCCATCTAACATTAGCATTGAATCCAAAATTCTTGAACAATTTAGGATTTCCTATCGAACCTTTCACTTTATGTTTTGGTGTATTAAATCCAGTTACAAATCCTGGATCATCTGATTGATCAAAATCAAGTTGTGCATAATTATAATTCACACCTACTTCAAAATCTTTGTATACTTTTTTCGATATACCAACCCCAAAACCAAGAGAAGACACATCTGCCTCTGTATTTGTATACACTTGATACACTCTTCTATCTCCATATGAAAGAGCTGCTAATGTCATTGCCGTTTCAGGATTAGTAAAATCAGCACCTACTTTTCCATAGTAAGGTCCAACCACCCTAGCAGTATTCAAGAAATTATTATAGATATTATAATACCCATTTATATCAATAGACAAATCATTATTAATAACCGTACGATATCCAGCTTCAAAAGCGTGCACCTCTTCTGGCTTCACTAAATTAACATCAGCCACTTGTAACAATGCAGCTGCAGCAGGAACATTTGACGGATTTGCAGCAATTGCCGCTCCAAATGCCTGAACAGAAGTCAAAGTATAAGCATTATGATAAGCATTTTGACCATTCATTGTAACCGTAGGCGTAACACCTGGCAATGCTTGTCCCGAAGCACTTACATTAAAAGTTTCTGAATAACGATCTAAATTTTCTGGTGCAGATCCTATTAATGCATACGGCCCTAAATCTAAACCAATATATTGATCTTGCGTAGTCGGATTTCTAAAACCAGTTTGGTAAGACACCCTAAAATTGTGCGTTTTATTGGCTCCTGCAGAATAAACAAACGATACTCTTGGAGAAACTTTTCCGTCGAAGTTTTGACTTTTATCATAACGAATGGAAGCCACTAATTTCAAACGATCATCCATAAACAACTTAGATCCTTGTGCATAGGCTCCAAATTCATTATAACGAATAGGACCATCATAATCTGTAAAAATGGTACCTTCAGAATTCATTTCATATTGGCGTGCTGAGCCCCCAACTTGGATTTCAGCAAATTTTATCATGTCTTTAAAATTATAATTCACATCTGAATGGTATATTTTTGAATGATCAATAAATTTTGCTCCTTTCGTAAAATCAGGATTACTAATAATAGAAGCTAATGCATTATTAAATTCCGGAGAACCAACAGCAAATCTCGCTCCTCTTGGTGCTTCAGGATTAGCAGGATCAATATTTGGAGTCAATCCTAAACCTGGCGAAAGATTATTATCCGCAAAGTTTCTAGCATAATTCGCTGCATCATTTGCATTTAACCCCAATACTGCCTCAGACAACTGAAAAGATTTAGCATAATCCGTAAACCAGTTTGTATCTGATTTTGCCGCTCTGTTTACATTCAATCCAGCAAAACGCATATCATAAGAATTTCCAGCATCTTCTGCAGAACGGTAGGCTCTTATAAAAAAGTTTTTCCCTTTCGCTTCTAATTTGATTTGACTCATAAAGAAATCATCCAATGCGTATCTATTTGCTCCTTGGTATATTGTACTTCCTAAACCAATTTTGTATTGAAGAATAATCTCAGTATCATTTTCCCACGGTTTAAAATTCAAAGAGAAATCAGCTTTAACACTATGTACTTTGTTATCTGTTAAATCTTGCTCACGATACCCCGTTCTACTTACTTGTCCAACATTGGCAATAAACGTACTAGCCTCATCCCCATACAAATTCAACCCATCATAGTTTTGATTTCCGTCGTGTCCAATTGAACCACCCGTCATACTTCTTTGATCATTAGCAATCCACTCTGTAGCTCGCATAAAATTAAAATTGGCCTTAACCGCAAAATGCTTAGTAAAAGCAGTAGCTGCTCTTATCCCCATATCAAAATAATCATTTGTTCCCGCTGCATCTTGAGAAGTCTGTCCGTACTTTACATAAGAACTAACCCCTTGATAAACAAAAGGACTTTTACTATTCATAAACAAAATACCATTAAATGCATTGGCTCCATATAATGCTGAAGACGCTCCAGGCAAAAGTTCTACACTTGCAACATCTAAATCCGAAAGACCAATTAAGTTACCCAAAACAAAATTTAACGCTGGCGATGAATTATCCATCCCATCCACCAACTGCATAAATCGAGTATTACCAACAGCAGCAAAACCTCTTGTATTTACTGTTTTAAAAGAGATACTACTTGTATTAAACTGCACTTCTTTTAAATTTTCCAAACCATCATAAAAAGTAGGAGCGGTAGTGCTTTTCACATCTCTAATCCCCATTCTCTCAATAGTAACTGGTGACTGAAGCACTTTTTCTGGTGCTCTAGATGCAGAAACCACAATTTCATTGAGTTTTGTTTCTTCAGCATGAAGCTGCACTTTAATTTTTTGAGTAATCGACTCTACACTTACACGTGAGGACATATATCCAACACTAGTAACCTCAATCGAAAAAGGAGGCTTTTGCATTGTAACTAATGTAAAAGAGCCTTCAAAATTAGTGACAGCTCCCTCCTTTGCTCCAACTACAGTAATATTCACACCTGGAATCGGCTGATTATTTTCATCTGTTACTACACCTGTAATAGAATTTTGAGCAAAAGACACACCACAAAAGAATAATGTTAAAAAAAGCAAATACAATCTCATTTGGTTAAGTTTTATTGGTTAATGGCAGCAAATTACACTTATTTTTTAATTATCAGCAGCAAAACATAAAAAAAATAAAATAATTACTAATAAAACAACATCAAAATAAATAATTCAATATATGATAAAATTGCATTTTTAATAAAAATTTAGTAGTAAATTCTTAAAAAATATTATGCATACATAACAATAATGTAATTATATTAAATAAATCTTAAAATTTCATTGATTCAACAAAAAAATAAAAACCAAAAAAAAAGCGAGAAATCAATCCCGCTTTTTTATAAAATATTATAAATCAATTATTCAACTGTAACAGATTTTGCTAAATTTCTTGGTTGATCAACATTACAATCTCTCATAACTGCAATATGATAAGATAATAATTGCAAAGGTATAGTTGTAATCAACGGAGATAATGCATCTGAAGTTTCTGGAATTTCGATCACATAATCAGCCAAATCACGAACTTGAGTATCACCTTTGGTTACTACCGCGATAATTTTACCACTTCTAGACTTTATTTCCTGTATGTTACTTACAATTTTATCGTAATGTCCTTGTTTTGGAGCAATTACTATAACCGGCATATGCTCATCTATTAAAGCGATTGGTCCGTGCTTCATTTCGGCAGCTGGATAACCCTCAGCATGGATATAAGATATCTCTTTTAGCTTCAAAGCTCCTTCTAATGCTACTGGGAAATTATAACCACGTCCTAAATACAAGCAATTAGGCGCATCTTTAAATACTGCAGCAATCTCTTTTGCCTTTTCATTTGTCTCTAAAGCTTCTTTTACTTTTTCAGGAATTATTTCTAATTCTTGCAAGTACATCTGGAAATCAGAATGTGACAATGTCCCTTTAGCCTTAGCCAAACGCAACGCAATCATTGTTAGCACTGTAATTTGAGTTGTAAACGCTTTTGTCGAAGCAACTCCAATTTCAGGACCAGCATGTGTGTAAGCTCCTGCATGAGTTTCTCTAGAAATAGAAGACCCAACTACATTACAAACTCCAAAAACAAATGCTCCGTGTTCTTTTGCTAATTTTATAGCTGCCATGGTATCTGCGGTTTCTCCTGATTGAGATATCGCAATAACAACATCCTTACTATTAATAATTGGATTTCTGTATCTAAATTCAGAAGCGTACTCTACCTCTACCGGAATTCGAGTAAACTCTTCAATTATATATTCAGCTACCAAACCAGCGTGCCAAGAAGTACCACACGCTACAATTAAAATTCGATCAGCATTCAACAATCTCTCCAAGTTGTCTTCAACACCTGCCATTTGAATAAGACCCTCATTAGCATGAAGTCTACCTCTGTAAGTATCTTTTATAACACTAGGTTGCTCATAAATTTCTTTTAGCATAAAGTGATCATAACCTCCTTTTTCTATTTGCTCCAAATTCATTTGAAGCTCCTGAATATAAGGATCAACTATCGAATCATCCTTAATTTTACGGATTTTCATCGGTTTATGCAATCTGATATTTGCCATTTCTCCATCTTCCAGATAAATAGCATTTGAGGTATACTCAATAAAAGGCGAAGCATCTGAAGCAACAAAATATTCACCTTCTCCTACACCAATAGCTAATGGGCTACCTAAACGAGCAGCCACAATTTCATTAGGATTCTTTTTATCAAAAACAGCAATTGCATAAGCACCCACTACCTGGTTCAAAGCAATCTGAACTGCCTTTCCTAGTTTTAGATTTTCATTTTTTTGAACTTCTTCAATCAAGTTTATTAAAACTTCTGAATCGGTATCTGAATGAAAAGTGTATCCACGTTTTATTAATTCCACTTTCAATGGAGCATAATTTTCTATAATTCCATTGTGAACTATAGCTAAATCTCCAGAATTGGAAAGATGAGGATGCGAATTCACATCATTTGGCACTCCATGAGTAGCCCATCTCGTATGACCTATCCCAATAGCACCACTCGTAGTTATTTCTTTAGAAACTCTTTCTTCTAGATCAGTAACTTTTCCTTTTGTTTTAGACAACTTTATTGTTTTGTCATCAAACAACATCACACCCGCACTATCATACCCTCTGTACTCTAACCTCTTCAATCCTTTTATTACAATAGGATAAGCCTCTCTATAACCAATGTAACCAACGATTCCACACATAATATTCCCTTAATTAGCTTTAGTATAATAAATTTCCAATTTTAATCTTTTATCCGCTGGAACAGCTGAAGTTCCTCCATACACTATTGAACCCAACGGATTCATCACAGAAGCCTTTGGAGCTTGTGTAGGAAACGGATTTGTACCTTTTAAATAACCGAAGTTAGAATTATTAATATCTTCAGTTACCACAAGTCCTATTTGCACATTCTTAGAATCTAAATTTTTAATTAGATTCCTTACATGATTTGTAATTCTAAATTTATAATAATATCCTCCTGCATCTTTAGCAAGGATACCTCCAAAAACATATTTAGAATTTTTAGAATTAGAACTTACAACACTATTATCCCCGTAATCAATTAACACCTTATTGTTTGTAAAATCATACAAATAAATTCTTTGCGACATAAGACTAGTACCCATAGCTGCCGCATTAACATGAAAAACCAAATTAGCCTCATTAATTAAATACTTATTGGCTCTCATTAGATCTATTTCATCTGCAACACCATTTGGAGCTCCAGCAACACCATCAGAACCATAATTATCAGGACCGAACAAATTCAGAATAGCCATTGACCCTTCACCTCCCTTTAAATATAGATTATTATCTCCAACAACTTTATCTATATTAGCTGGGTTAGTAGCATTTGTATAATCCGCATTAGTATTACTCTGAGTCAACAAACTAACCGATCTTAAAGGTTCAGCAGTAGTCCCAGACATATTTAAAACTAAAGTTTTTTCAACTTGTGCACCCACACCATTTGTTACTACAGTCTCTTCGTATGTTATAGTAATATTACCGCCTTTAAAATTAATCATATTAAGATTTCCAGAATTGCTCCCAGAATCTTCAATATTAAAATACAATCCTCTAAAATAGTCTTCAAACAAATCATTTGTTGACAAAGATGCAGCTGGCGCCTTCAATATCTTACTCTCAAAAAAAGCTTCATTCAAATTCAAACGCATTGCAGGAGGATTTTTTGTCGTAGTAACAACCTGAGTTTTTGGATCCGTTGTTGTTGTAGTATACTCTGCATCAGAGAAAAAGAATTGATCATTTTGTTCTGAATTCGGATCATCATTTAAACGCGCACCAACTTTTACTTGCTCAAACCCAGAATTTTGATCCGTATAATATTTTTGAGGCTTTAAAAATTGTTCTTCAGGATCTAAATTTCTCATATAATAACCCGATTCATAAACACTTAGTTTCATCCTAGCCCTATCAGGTCCATATATAGAATCTAAGACATAAACATGACTTCCGTCTTCGTTAGTAACTGTCTTAGTTTTATCATAAAAATAAGGAATAGTCAAAACTACACTTTTAATTTTGGCTGACGCATCTATAGCAGTACCAGGAGCACTTAAATTTACTTGTGTAACAAAATTAGCCGTTGTGGTTCCAAACGAAGGATTATAATAGGATCCCAAAGCATTTACTGGAAGATCATCGGATTGAATTGGACCGATTTTTTGATTGTAAGCAATAACTGCTGATTCGGATTTAAGGAGATCGAATGAACTATCTCCAATCAAGTCTGCGCCTATTACATTATATTCTTTATCACATGAATTAAAAAGGACAATAAATAAAAGAAATGGAATCGTTTTAAAAAAAGATTTTTTGAGCATGTTTCTACGTAAAATTTTGATTTATAGGAGCATATTTTTATAGAATTCCGTGTATGCAGCGGAGAAACTATCTTTCGAAACCAAAGGTAAAAAAGGTTTTCCTGAAGATTCTATAAATTTTGTTAAACTTGAAGACAGCCCATCTGAAGCAATTATTACTGCATCCGAATTCAAAACTGTAGTTTTCATGATGTTTTCGAAATCTGGCACTTCTAAGTCTGAAATAGCTTCTGCAGGTACCCCATCAAATTTCACTTTATTAATCATACCGATATCTAAAGTCCCATCAAAAGACTGAGCATATACCGATGTAACTATTTTAGTATCGGAAAACAAAGCTTCATTTTTATAAAAATGTTTCATATATACGGGCAACATCGCTGCCATCCAACCATGAACATGTATAATATCTGGAACCCAGTTCAATTTTTTAACGGTTTCAACTACTCCTTTTGCAAAGAATATAGCACGCTCATCATTATCAGGATACATTACCCCTTCCTCATCTGCAAAAGTTGCTTTTCTTTTAAAATACTCATCATTATCGATAAAATATACTTGTATTCTTTCTTTAGGAATTGAAGCTACTTTGATAATTAGTGGCATGTCTAAATCATTCACGACCAAATTCATCCCAGAAAGACGAATCACTTCATGCAATTGGTGTCTTCTTTCGTTAATATTTCCATACCTTGGCATAAAAATTCGAATTTGACCTCCTTGATCATTAATCATTTTTGGCACGTCATAAGACATTAATGAAACCTCATTTTCAGCTAGATAAGGTACAACTTCAGATGATACGTATAATATCCTCTTATCTTTCATAGTATGAATCAATTAATTAATTGGCAATAAAAACCACGCAAAATTACAAAAATTTATGCAGTTATAGACTAAAATATTATGTTTGCATCTAATTTAAACAAAACTACCATGCCTGTTTTCTATGAAAAAGTAGCTTTAATCGACTATTTATCTTCAATTAAGACTACAAATTCTACTATAGGTTTTGTTCCTACAATGGGTGCTTTACACGAAGGGCATCAGTCGTTAATGCGCCAATCTACTAAAGAAAATGACAGAACTGTTGTTAGTATCTTTGTAAATCCAACACAATTTAACAATCCTGAAGACTTAGCAAAATACCCTCGCAATTTAGAGTCAGATATAACTAAAATTTTTAGTGTAAATTCAGAAATTATAATTTATGCTCCATCTGTTGATGACATCTACGAAGGAAAAACCTTAGCTCAATCATTTAGTTTTGACGGGCTGGAAGAAAAGATGGAAGGAAAATTTAGGCCTGGGCATTTTGACGGTGTTGGTACCATCGTAAAACGCTTATTTGAGATTGTAAATCCTACAAATGCTTATTTTGGCGAGAAAGATTTTCAGCAGTTACAGATTGTTAAAAAAATGACAGAAAAGAACAATCTGAAAGTTAATATTATTGGTTGCCCAATTTTTAGAGAAACCAACCAACTTGCTATGAGTTCTAGAAATGAACGCTTAACTTTGCAAGAGCGAGAAGAAGCTTCAATCATTTACAAAACATTAGAAGCTGCTAAAACAAAATTCAATAGCGAAAGTGCCACAAAGATTACTGCTTGGGTAAAAAAAGAATTTGAAAAAAATAATTCCTTTACCTTAGAATACTTTGAAATTGCTGACGAAGCCACGCTTTCGACATGTATTAGAAAAAATAAAAATAAAAAATACCGTGCTTTTATTGCGGTATTTGTAAACAACATTCGATTAATCGACACTATTTCATTAAATTAAAATGCCATGCACATTCAAGTAGTAAAATCAAAAATACATCGTGTAAAAGTTACTGGAGCCGATTTAAATTATATCGGGAGTATCACAATCGATGAAGCATTACTAGAAGCCTCCAACATTATTGAAGGAGAAAAAGTTTCTATTGTTAACATTAATAACGGAGAACGTTTTGATACTTACGCCATTGTAGGAGAAAAAAACTCAGGAATCATCACTTTAAATGGTCCTGCTGCCCGTAAAGTACAAAAAGATGATATAATCATCATAATATCTTATGCTTTACTTGAATTTGAAGAAGCCAAAACTTTCAAACCATGGATTATTTTCCCAAATGAAAACGACAATTCATTGACCTAAAAAAACTAGAAATAAAAGAACCTTTCCGGTTCCAAGAATAACAACACAATATTCAAAATCTGCCCACGTTATTTGTGTCTGATTCCGTTTTGGCAATTTCATACCTACATGAAATAAATAAAACATAAGACATCATTTAGTTTTTCATTGTTATGAACCTACCCCCTTTTAGGCTCAACACTTTAAAACAAACAACCCGACAGAATTACTTACAATAACAAAATCAATTAAATAATTGACTATATTGCTTACCTGCTTTTTAAAATAAATTTTAGCCCCAAAACTTATGAAACATCTCTTTATAGCATTACTGAGTCTTATTTCAATTTCTTCTTTTTCTCAAACTAAAACCGAAAATTTTAATTCGAATAAATTAAAGGAATCCAGAGAAATTGTTATCTCATTACCTGCTTCTTACGAAAAGAACCCAACTAAAAAATATCCTTTATTAATTTTATTGGATGGTGATTATTTATTAAATCCTTTTAAATCAGCATTGAACTATGATACTTATTGGGATGATTTACCTGAAGTGATAATCGTAGCAATTAGCCAAAATAAAAAAGATGAAAGAGTAGCAGATTGTGGTAGTATTGATGAAACTTCTGGAATGCCAGAAGGAAAAAGTATAGATTTTTATGATTTCATAGCACTTGAACTTCTCCCACATATACAACACGATTATAGAACCACAAATTTTAAGATTATTGCAGGGCACGACACAACCGCAGCTTTTTTAAATTACTTTTTGTATAAAGATGTTCCTTTATTTCATGCCTATATCTCATTAAGCCCTGAATTACCTCAAGGTATGGAGCAACAAATTCCAGAAATACTATCATCATTAAAACAACCTATTTTTTACTATTTGTCTACAGCAGATGGTGACGAAAAGAATATGCAAGAAAAAATTCAACAACTGGATAATAAAATCAAAGAAATCAAAAATCCAGATTTGAATTATAAGTTTGAAAATTTTAAAGACGCTTCGCATTTCTCTTTGGTCTTACATTCTATACCAAGTGCATTATACCAAATATTCTCAATAACACTACCAATAACACCTTTAGAATACGATAACAAAATAGTTACGCTAAAAGAGGGTTATACTGATTACTTGAAAAAAAAGTATGACATTATTGAAAATTCATTTGGAATAAAGAAAACGATTCGAATCAATGATTTCAAAGCAATTGAAGCTGCAATTATGCATAACAAAGACTATAATGACTTAGATGCATTAGCAATTCTTGCCGATAAAAATTACCCAAAAAGCATGTTGGGAGACTATGAATTAGCAACCATGTTTGAGCAAAAAGGTGATAATCCTAGAGCTGTTCGCTATTATATGTCAGGATTTAATAAAGAAGAAATCGCGGATCTTACTAAAGACATGATGTTTGCCAAAGCTGAAGAGTTGAAAAAAACCTTTGCTAAAAAGCCAAAAATAAAAGGAAAAGTTGGTCAAGAAACAGATTCTAAAAAAGAAACTATTGAAGAAACTCCAGCATCCGAAACCCCTGCGACAGAAACTCCTGTAACAGAAGAAAAAAAGCAATAATAATGGCTAAAGTAAAAACAACATTTTTTTGCCAGAATTGCGGTGCACAATATGCCAAATGGCAAGGTCAGTGTAATTCTTGCAAAGAATGGAATACTATTGCCGAGGAAATCATTCAAAAACAAGAAAAAGTTGCCTGGAATAGCGATTCATCTTCTAGTGGTAAAGCCCCAAAACCTTTAAGAATAAACGAAATTGACAGCACCGAAGAAATTCGACTGAATACTACCGACGGGGAACTCAACAGAGTACTTGGTGGTGGAATCGTTCCTGGCTCTCTCACTCTTTTAGGAGGTGAACCTGGTATTGGGAAAAGTACCCTTTTATTGCAAATTTCTTTAAAGTTACCTTATAAAACATTATACGTTTCGGGAGAAGAAAGTCAAAAGCAAATCAAGATGCGCGCTGAACGTATCACTCCCAATGGAGATAATTGCTACATCCTTACTGAAACCAAAACACAGAATATTTTCAAACAAATTGAAACTATTCAGCCTGAAATTGTCATAATCGATTCAATTCAGACTTTACATACTGATTATATAGAATCAACTTCCGGAAGTATTTCTCAAATACGAGAAACCACTGCAGAACTGATTAAGTTTGCCAAGGAAACCAATATACCAGTAATTTTAATTGGACATATTACTAAAGACGGAACAATTGCCGGTCCAAAAATTCTAGAGCATATGGTAGACACAGTGCTTCAATTTGAAGGTGATCGAAATCATGTCTATCGTATTTTGCGTTCACTGAAGAACCGTTTTGGTTCTACTGCCGAAATTGGAATTTACGAAATGCTTGGCAGCGGATTAAGAGAAGTATCTAATCCTTCCGAAATATTAATTTCACACAAAAACGAAGAACTGTCCGGAACAGCTATTGCTACAACACTCGAGGGCATGCGCCCCTTGATGATCGAAATACAATCACTAGTGAGTACTGCTGTTTATGGAACTCCACAACGAAGCACCACGGGTTACAATGCCAAAAGACTAAATATGATTTTGGCTGTTTTAGAAAAAAGAGCTGGTTTCCGATTGGGAGCTAAAGACGTTTTCCTGAATATAACTGGTGGAATCTCTGTAGACGACCCAGCCATCGATTTGGCAGTAGTAGCCGCAATTTTATCATCTAATGAAGATATTCCAGTCAATAAAGACTTTTGCTTTGCAGGCGAAGTTGGTCTTTCGGGCGAAATACGTCCTGTAAACCGAGTAGATCAGCGCATTCAAGAAGCTGAAAAATTAGGGTTTTCGACCATTTTTGTGTCCAAATACAACAAGATAGCTTTAAAAAATCCTGGAATAAAGATTCAATTGGTTGCCAAAATTGAAGACGTAGCCAGTCAATTATTCGGATAGAATAAAAGGCTAATACGTAGTAAATCCAGTTATTAAGTTTAACATCGATTTCACAAATTCACACAGATTTATTTCTGTAAATTTGTGAAATTGCATAAAAAAATCGGTATTAGTATTGATGTCATTTAATTGGCAAATTCAACGCATACTTATACCTTGATAAAAATTATAAAAAATATTTTCCATTTCAATAAATATGAGAACCACTAAACAAAAGATCCTCCTAACTTCCAAAATTATTGGAGTAGTTTTCATTCTTCTCATTATTGGTTTTCTCGTGTTTAGAAACGAATTGCTAAATCAAGCCATTGATAAAGTTTCGACTACCATGAATCTGGAATACAACAGTTCTTTTGTCATAAAAAAAGCTTCTTTTAATGGACTTTCCGGAATAGAACTGGAAGAAATAACCTTAGCACCAAAAAATTTGGACACGCTTTTTAAAATTCAAAAAATAAAAACAAGCGTCAATTTATTGCATTTATTCATTGGTGATGTTCAACTCGGGACTCTAGAAATCAAAAATGGAAATGTCCTGTTAACTAAAAAAGGTAATGTCAAGAATTTTGGTGCCTTCTTGAAAAAAGACAAAAACGAACCAAAAACAACTAAAAAAAGAGATTATGCGGAATTTGCCTATCGCATCATTACTAAAATTCTCAATTTGGTTCCAACAGACATGACCCTTGACAATTTAGTTTTCAAACTAGACGATAATGGAAAAAAGGCAACTATTAACATCAAAAAACTAACCTTATTTAAAAGCAAATTAGAATCTTCTATAGATGTACAAACCAATACTTTTACACAAAGATGGAGAATAAATGGTTTTGCTGACCCAAGAAATAAAAAAGGTGACATCCGATTTTTCAATATAGATACTGGTGCCATCAAAGTTCCATATTTTGACGAACGTTATAATCTAAAAGCCAGTTTTGACTCAATTAGATTAAAAGTTCAAAACATCGACATGAGTCATGGAGAATTGCATCTAGATGGTTTCACCTCGATTACGAACCTAAAAATGAACCATAAACGAATTGCCAATAAAGATGTAGTCATCAAAAACGCAAGATTTGATTATCGTTTCTTGTTGGGGTCTGATTTCATTTCTATAGATAGTAGTTCAACTATCCAATTCAATAAAATCAAATTACATCCTTACTTATCCTATAACACCGAAAAAGATACGGTTTATAAACTCAAAGTTGCTATCCCGAAAATGAGAGCTCAAGATTTCATCACTTCTCTTCCTGATGGATTGTTTACCCATTTTCAAGGTATGGAAGCTACTGGAGGTTTTGATTATAAATTGGATTTCATGTTCAATAAAAACAAACCGAATACCATTGTTTTCAAGAGTAACATAAACAAACAAAATCTAAACATAATCAAATACGGAAATATTGATCTAGCCAAACTAAACGGAGAATTCACTTATCGAGCAATTGATAATGGCGTGCCTCAACGTCCAATATTTGTTGGCTCAAGCAATCCGTATTACACGCCTTTCGATCAAATTTCGCCATATTTACAAAAATGTGTTTTGACCTCAGAAGATCCGTCTTTTATGTCACATCACGGTTTTATAAACGAAGCCTTCAAACAATCTATTCTTAAAAACATTCGTACCAAAAAGTTTTCTCGCGGAGCGAGTACCATAAGTATGCAATTGGTCAAAAATGTATTCCTTACCAGAGAAAAAACCTTATCGAGAAAACTGGAAGAAATCCTTTTGGTATACATCATAGAAAACAACCGAATCACGAGCAAACAACGTATGCTGGAGGTTTATTTCAACATTATCGAATGGGGTCCAAATGTATATGGAATAGGTGAAGCTGCGGAATTTTATTTCCAGAAAAAACCAGCCGATCTAAATGTACGCGAATGTTTATATCTAGCAACAATTATCCCAAAACCAAAGAAATTCATGTGGCAATTTGATCAGGAAGGTTTGCAAAAATCTTATGCAACCAAACAACAGGCATTCTTGAGAAACCTCATGTTCCGCCGCGGGTTGTTAGTTCCTGAAGATACAATAGGTCTGTCGGCTCCAGTAACGCTTACAGGACGTGCACATTCCTTATTGAACATCAAAGTGAAGGATACAACTGTTATTGATTCTATAGCAGTTAAAGAAGAGTTTGATTTTTAAAATAATATTACACAAAGACACACGAAGAAGAACAGGAAGTCACACAAAGAACTTTTTTAAAACTTAAAAAAACTTTGTGGATCTCTGTGCCGCTTTTGCACGTCTTCTCGAAATGTTTTTTAAACTGTTTTTATCAATTAACTATTTAAAATTCTTCAGGAAATCCTCTTTATACGTTGGAGAAACCTCAATTTCTGTGGTGTCATTCAAGGTGATAATACCGCCTTTGTTATACGATTTCACACAGTTCAAATTGATAATATGGGATTTGTGAACGCGTATAAAAGGCAAGGGTAAGATTTCTGAAAAGTGTTTCAAAAAGCGGCATACCATTTTTTTATCTCCGTTATGAAGATACAAGTCGGTGAAATTACCATTGCCCCGAAGACGAACTATTTCCTCCATTTTTACAACTTCAAAACCTTCAAGTGTTGGCAAAATCACCTGTTGCTTTTCGGGTTTAGCTTCCTGAAAATTGGCAACAATTATCTTATTCCTATTAAAAATCTCGTGATTAAGGATTTGATGGTGCACTTTATTTACCGCAACAATTAATTCTTCAATACTGATGGGTTTTAGCAAATAATACGCTGCACTCTGATTTAAAGCTCTCAAAGAATATTCCGAAAAAGCCGTTACAAAAATAGTCTCAAAATGCAAATCTTTACAGGCTTCTAAAACATCAAAAGCATTCCCGAAAGGCATTTCGACATCCAGGAAAACCAACTGTGGTTGCAATTCATGCAACAAAGGAACTGCTTCTTTTATGTTTTGTGCTTCGCCAATGACCTCAACTTGCGGACAATACTTGCTCAAATAATTCTTGAGTACTTCACGAGCCGCCAATTCGTCTTCGACAATAACACTTTTTATCTTTTGAAAATTCATCCTATTTTATCAATTAATGGAAAAATAATTTCGACTACCGTTCCTGTTTCTGGAAGAGCTTTCTCCGAAATTTGAAAAACAATATTCTTTTTGTACAGCTCATTAAGCAAACTAATACGCTCTTTCGTATTACTCATTCCCCGCGATTGATGCGCTTTTTGATTAGTCGTTTTCAGCTCTTGGCTTTTGGCTAAACCAATTCCGTTGTCTTCAATACGGACCACCACTTTCTCATTCGTTAATTGAACTTGCAATTGTAATAATCCTTTGGCTTCCAAATAACGCAAACCATGCCAGATAGAATTCTCTAAATGTGGCTGAATAATCATATTTGGCACCATAGTCCTTTCTGAATCCAATTCTGGATCAACACTAATCTTGAAATCAAACTTATCATGAAAACGCAAATGTTCCAATTCTAAATACTTTTTCAATTGCTCCAATTCGTTATCCAATGTAACGAAATCCTTGTTGGAATTCTCCATCGTATTTCGCATCAAATTAGAGTAGGAAGTCAAGTATTTATTGGCTTCCCGCTCTTTATTTTCGGCTATAAACTGGTTAACACTATTAAGGCTGTTGAAAATAAAATGCGGATTCATTTCCCTACGCAACGATTGCAATGCTATTTCTTTATTTTTTGTTTTAATGGAAAAAAGCGTTTTTACAATCCATGAAAACAGCAATAAAAGCAAGGCTATTGAACCCAAAAGAAAATAATTAAAAGTGTTTTTCTTTGTAATTAGCTCATCCTTCAACAATTTTTCCTTTTCTAATTGACGAATTTTATCTTCACTAACCTGGAATGTTTTGGCATCAATCAGAGTCGTATCAGATTGTATTAATTGATCAAAATTTTGAAGAAATTGGTTATATAATTCCAAACTTTCTTTGTTATTCCCCTTTTCATTGTAATACTGAGTCAAAGAGGTCAAGCTCTTTTTGGCTTCGGCTGAATTTCCTTTTTGTAGTGCCAAAGTAAAAGCTTCTTTCAAAGCTGTGATGGCTTTGTTTGGTTCTTCTTTTTTGAAATAAAGAGTAGACAACGATTGTAATTGCTTGATTTGAGTAGTAAAATCCTGTTTGGTTTTGGCTTCCGCCAAAAGCTTTTCGTTAATACCAATTGCTTTGTCAAACTGGTTATCTGAAGCATACACTTTGGCAATTTCGTTATTAATTTTAATAATGGTTGCCGGCTTTCCTTTTGCATAAGCGAGTGCTTGATTGTAACTTTCTATAGCAACTTCCTTATTTTTTTGCTGAAGCGAGTTTTCGGCCTTTTTCACATATGCATCCGAAACCTCATCTTTTTTATTTTCCTTTTTGAGCAACTCTATATTCGAATCAACATAACCTGCTTGAGCTATGGGACTTGCTACAGAACGCAACCTATTGGCATCATTAGCATTTATTTTCTCTAGGCTTTTATCCTCGGCAATAGCACCTGCCACTTCATAATTCTTAATCGCCGATTCATAATTTTTTTGGGATTCCTGTACTTTGGCTAGACTTCTGGTTACACGGGTTTTATCATCTACCAATTTTAATTTGGTGTAGCTCGTAATTGCTTTTTTAAAATACTCTTCGGCTTTAGCATTATCTCCCTTATTTAGAAACTCATTAGCCAATCGCTCATAGTTTTGAGCAATCTGAGTTTCGTCATTATTGTCCAAAGATTTTTTCAAATCATTAGTCACCTTACGCATCTTAGAAGCAGGCATGGCTTTACTTTTGGATATAGTATCCTGTGCCACTGCTCCAAAAGGAAACAATAACAAGGAGAGAAGGAAGTAGAAATATATTGTTAGTAAGCGCATTTTTTAAGTTTCTAAGGCACTAAGAATCTAAGTTACTAAGATTCTTGTTGGATTAATAATAATTTGAAGCGGAAACATTTGGCATTCTTGCAAACATTAGGTCCCGCTTTCCGTTACAATCTCTTGTACTGAACCACAGTACAAGAGGATTTCCACTTCAATCGGGGCTAAGGAGAAAAATTAGGTTTTTTTGCCGGCATTAAAAAGCAAAAAAACTTTGAATCTTAGCAACTCAGCCACTTAGTTACTTTAATAAAACAAAGTAAAGTATTTTTAATTCCTTTTACAACTCGTTTCACCAAGTGGGAAACCCGTTTCACCATTTCTTCAAAAAAGGTGCTCTTTAAGTTTTTAAGTTTGGTCTATAATCAACTCTTAAAAACTAGAAATCATGAAATCGACTCTATTAATCACAGCACTTTTGGCAACGACATTCTCTTTTGCAAGTTGCAATTCTTCAAATGCGAAACCTATAAAAAACACAAGAATAGAAAATCCTAAAGCAAATGAAAACAACAAAATTCAAGTCGCGCTTTTATTAGATACTTCCAATAGTATGGATGGATTAATCGATCAAGCCAAATCTAGACTTTGGAACATTGTAAACACTTTGACTACGCTTAAATATTCTGGTAAAACTCCCGATATCGAAATTGCTTTGTATGAATATGGTAATGACGGATTAGCGCATCAATCCAATTATATTAGACAAGTTACACCGCTTACTACCGACTTGGATTTGATTTCCGAAAAATTATTCTCTTTAAGAACCAATGGTGGTAATGAATATTGTGGTGCAGTAATTCAAGATGCCACAAAGAAATTACAATGGGAAAAAGCAAGCAATAATATGAAACTCATCTATATTGCAGGAAACGAGGCTTTCAACCAAGGCGGAATAAACTATAAAGAAGCCATAAGTGATGCAATGAAAAATGATATTTATGTGAATACTATTTTTTGCGGAAGCAGCTCAGAAGGCATTAACTCCTTTTGGAAAGACGGTGCCGATTATGGAAAAGGAAAATACTTTAACATTGACTCTAACCAATCTGTGCAATACGTGTCAACGCCATATGACGATCAAATATCCAAATGCAATCTAAAGATAAATGACACCTATATTGGCTATGGAGCAAAAGGTTCTTCTAAAAAAATGAACCAAGAAGCTCAAGACAAAAATGCACAGGGTGTATCTGCTGCTAATTATGCCGAGCGTGCTGTAAGTAAATCTAAAGCGGTGTACAAAAATGATAGCTGGGACTTAGTGGATCGAGTAAAAGAAGACCCTAAAGCCATAGCAAAAATTAAAAAAGAAGAACTACCAGCTGAGCTTCAAAACAAATCTGAAGCCGAAGTAGAAATGATTGTTACCCAAAAAACAAAAGAAAGAGAAATGATTCAAAAAGAAATTGGGGATTTGGCCAAAAAACGTCAACAATATATTGATGCCGAAGCTAAAAAAACAAAATCACAAGACGATTTGGGGAATGCCATAAATACATCTATCGTGGCTTTGGCAAAAGCCAAAGGTTATACCGTAGAAAAATAAACATTCATATATGAGAAAAGCATTCTTCTTTCTGATTTTTATTGGAGTTTTTTGTTCCAGTCTAAATTGCATGAATAAAAAAGACAATAAAACATTCCCTAAAACTTCAAAAGAAAAACTAGAAAGTCAAATCATTGAAGTTAAAAAGCTTGTAAATGGCAATTCAAAATACAATGCAGAAATTGGCTTTTTTATAGATATGAAAATTGCATCTGGAAAAAATCGGTTTTTTATATATGATTTAAAAAACAACAAATTACTTGACAAAGGACTAGTGGGTCACGGTTCCGGTTCAGAAACCGGAATTCCGGGAAAGCTAAAATTTAGCAATACTAAGAACTCACTTTGTACTTCATTAGGAAAATATTCCATTGGCTATTCCTATAAAGGCATATTTGGAAAAGCATATAAATTATATGGTTTAGACAAGACTAACAGTAATGCTTTTGATAGAAATATAGTTTTGCATAAATATTTTGATATACCATTTGAAGAACAAGAAAACGAAATTTGCAACAGTTATGGATGCCCAATGGTTAATGAAAGATTTTTTGGCGTACTTGAAAAAATAATAGACAACTCAAAAAAGAAAATCATTCTTACTATATACTATTGAAAGCCCACCGGAATTTTCGTTATTTGTAATGTTTACCATATTAAAACTAAAACACCTACTTATGTTTAAAAAAACAATACTATCCGCCTTTTTATTCGTTACTGCTTTGGCATTGGCACAAAAACCAATTTTCACGACTGCCAAAGTAAAAGCAGCAACAGTATATTTTAATGCTGCCGAGATTTCGCAAACCTCCACAGTAAATTTGCCATTGGGCACCAGCGAAATAGTGATCAAAAACGTAGCTGTTGATCTAAATGAAAATTCGGTGCAAATAAGTGCACCAGCAACACTAACCGTTCTTTCTGTTCAGTTCACCAATGATTATGTTTCGGAATATGAAATAGATCTAAAATCACCGGCACTAAAAAGAGTAAAAGACAGCATTGTTTTGGTACAGAAAGAGCTTCTAAAAGTGGGCAATTCTAAAAATTCCGAAGTCAAAACAATGGCACTTTTGGACAGAAACCAACAAGTTTCTGGAGTTAATTCTGGTTTGAATGTGATGGAATTAATGAAAATGGTTGATTATTATAAAACCAAACAAACCGAAATTGCCAATACGATAAATACGTTAACCGAAAGAGAACAAAAACTGAATGAGATTCTTAAAAAACTAAACAACAAACTCGAAGTTGATACCAGCAAAGAAGAGAAAACCTCATCAGGAAAATTGATTGTACAGGTTATGAATAATTTGGCAGGAGCAGTTCCGTTAGACATAACTTATTTGTCAAATAGTGCTTCATGGGCACCTTTCTACGATTTGCGTACCGAAAGCGTAACCGCACCAATAAATATGATGTACAAAGCTCAAATAGTTCAAAACACAGGAGTCGATTGGAAAAAAGTAAAACTAACTTTGTCCAGTGGTATTCCTAATCAAAACAATCAGGCTCCCTTGTTGAATACTTGGTTTTTGAATTACAGACAAAATGAAATAGTGACTGCTGCTTATGGTATGAGACGTGAGAAAAAAGCAATGCAAGGAGTCGCTGGAAGTGTTAGAATGGACAATGAAGAAATGGCTCCAAAACCTATAATGTTGGCAGAATCTTCTGTTTCAAACTATACCACTGTAGCCGAAAATCAACTAAATATCTCTTTTGATATTGATATTCCTTATGATATTTTATCCAACGGAAAAGTACACAGTGTCTCGCTAAAAGAGATCAAACTTCCTGCCTCTTATAAATATTATGCAGTACCGAAAGCTGATAAAGATGCATTTTTGCTAGCTGAAATTGCTGATTACAGCAAATACAACTTACTAAGAGGTGAAGCCAATATCATTTTTGAAGGCATGTATGTAGGCAAAACATTTATAGAACCAAGTCAAACCAGTGACACTTTGAGTTTGAGTATGGGACGTGACAAGAAAGTGACTATAAAACGAGAAAAAGTAGTGGATCAATCGGGTACCAAGTTTTTATCTTCCAAGAAAGAACAAACTTTTACCTTTGATATCTCTATTAGAAACAACAAAAAAGAGGCGATCGAAATGTTACTAAAAGACCAATATCCGCTAAGTTCTAATAAAGACATTGAAGTTGAATTATTACAAAGCGATAATGCAAAAGTAAACCTAGAAACAGGAATCCTCTCTTGGCAATTGCATATGAAACCGAATGAAACCAAGAAAATCAGGATTAGTTACAAAGTACGCTATCCTAAGGATCAAGTTATAGAAAACCTGTAAACCATATCATATATACAAGTATATAAAATGGACAAACTTAAAAAAGGATTCGCATTTTAATTAAAGCTGAATCCTTTTTTTATAAAATCAAACAACTTCAAAAACGAGCAATATACCATTAATAAACAATAAGTTACACATCAACAACGTTGTTTTATTCGTAAATTTGTGTCTATTTAAAAAACATTCGATTATGAAAATAGCAGCCTTATTTCTCATGTTCTATTGTTTAAATTTTTCCTATTCACAAACTATCGGACTAAAGACTTTTGCATCAGGTTTTTCAAACCCCCTGGAAATTACAAATGCTGGAGACAGTAGATTGTTTATTGTAGAAAAAGATGGCATTATAAAAATATTAAACCCTGACGGAACTACAAATCCAAATGCTTTCCTTAATATTACAGGTCAGGTAAGTACTGGCGGCGAACAAGGTCTGCTAGGTTTAGCTTTTCATCCCAATTATGCATCAAATGGATTCTTTTATACCAATCACACTAATTTATCTGGAAATACAGTAATTACAAGATATTCTGTTGATAGTACAAACCCAAATCTTGCTAACGCCTCAAGTGCAACTGTACTATTAACCATTGCACAACCTTATGCCAACCATAATGGAGGATCTCTAAAATTTGGACCAGATGGCTATTTGTATATTGGCATGGGTGATGGTGGTAGCGCTGGAGATCCAGGAAACAGAGCACAAAACATCAATGAATTATTAGGGAAAATGCTCCGTATAGATGTAAATTCAGGAACTCCGTATGGCATTCCTGCTAACAATCCGTATGTAGGAATTGCCGGTGCCGATGAAATTTGGGCAATTGGTCTTCGGAATCCCTGGAAATTCTCTTTCGACAAAAAACTGGGTAATCTATGGATTGCAGATGTAGGACAAGACAATATAGAAGAAATCAACATGGCACCAGCTACACAAGCAGGATTAAACTATGGCTGGCGTTGTTATGAAGGTGATACTGCGTACAATACTACTGGCTGTCCGCCACAAGCTTCTTTGAAGTTTCCATTAAAAACAATAAACCATTCTACAGGTGCGTGTTCCGTTACTGGCGGATATGTATATAACGGAACTTCTTACCCTAATTTCAAGGGATTGTACTTCTTTACGGATTATTGTAATCCACAAATAGGCATGATGACGTCTAGTGGAACGGTTACCTACTCTACAGTCTTCACAGGAAATAGTTTTTCTTCCTTTGGTGAAGATATCAATGGTGAACTATACGTTGCTGCTCTTAATAATGGTACTATTTACAAAGTTACCGACACTTCTCTGGGCATCACCTCTTTTGATAAAACACAATTTCTAATTTATCCTAATCCAGCTAAATCAGAAATTATTATCCAAAAATCAAACAAAAATTACCCTATCGAGGTCACTCTTTTTGATATGGAAGGCAAAATGTTATTGAAGAAAAAAACAGAAAATAAAGACATAAATACTATCAAAATGGATAATTACTCCAAAGGCTTTTATATAGTTACCGTCAAAAATGAACTGGGTCATGTTTCGACCTATAGACTAATTGTCGAATAGTTTTAATAAAACCATTCAGACACCATTACAAAACAAAAAACCCTGTCAAGTTTGAATTTTGACAGGGTTTATTAATTTACTTCATGATTAAGGTGCTGGATCAGGAATGATAGCCTGAACTGCATCTATATCTTTTAATATATCTTCGGAAAGAGATACAGTAATCGTGTCAATATTCTCTTTGAGTTGTTCCATCGTTGTGGCACCAATAATACTACTCGTAACAAAAGGCTGTTGTTCTACGAAAGCTAAGGCTAATTGGGTCAATGTCAATCCGTGTTTGTGAGCGACTTCTTGATACAATCTGGTTGCCTCTGTACATTTTGCACTGCTGTATCTCGAATATTGAGGAAACAAGCTTAATCTTGCATTAGGGTGGCTCTCTCCCGTTAAAAACTTACCTGATAAAACCCCAAAAGCCATTGGTGAATACGCCAATAAACCCACATTTTCACGAAGGCAAACTTCGGCAGAAGCATTCTCAAAAAGACGATTTAATAACGAATACGGATTTTGAATGGTTTTAATTCTTGGTAAATTATTGTATTTACTTTCTTCCAGAAAACGCATCATTCCCCAAGGATTTTCATTAGAAACCCCAACATGTTTTATTTTTCCCGCTTTTACAAAACCATCCAACGCTTCTAAAACAGCATGAATATTATCTTCCCAAGCATCATCTTCTTGTACTTTGTATCCGCGTTGTCCAAAAAAATTGGTTTTGCGTTCAGGCCAATGCAACTGATAGAGATCCAAATAATCCGTTTGGAGGCGTTGTAAGCTTTTATCCAAAGCATATTGGATACTGGCTGGTGAGAAATCTAATTTCTCTCTCATATAACCAAAAATAGGACTTGGTCCAGCAATTTTGGAAGCCAAAACTACTTCTTCTCTTTTTCCTGTTTTCTTAAACCATGATCCAATTATTCTTTCGGTACTTCCGTAAGTTTCTTGCTTTCCAGGAATAGAATACATCTCGGCGGTATCAAAAAAATTGACTCCATTCTCCAATGCATAATCCATTTGAGCGTGCCCTTCAGATTCAGTATTTTGTTGCCCAAAAGTCATGGTCCCTAGGCATATTTTGCTGACTTTAATATCAGTATTCGGTAAAGTAGTGTATTTCATTTTTTTAAATTTCTAAGAGACTAAGCTTCTAAGAGCTCAAGTTTTTTTTGAAAACAAAGATAAAAATTAGTTCATCGATTATAGATTGGTAACACTTAATTTAACAAAAAAGGTTCGACGTTTACACGCGAACCTTTTCTGCACTCAGTATCTTAGAATTTTAGCTTCTTTTTCTAAAAATCATTTAACATTTTTGAAATTTCGTCCAATCTAGGGGTCAAAATAATTTCGATACGACGGTTTTTAGATTTTCCTTCTGCAGTAGCATTGCTGGTTAATGGTGAGAACTCGCTTCTTCCCGCAGCCGTAAGATTTTGTTTGTTTACTTTTTTATTTTCACCCAAGATAGCAACTATAGCTGTCGCTCTTTTGGTCGAAAGGTCCCAGTTATCAGCAATTGGTCCTGAACCTGCATACGGATCGTTATCAGTATGTCCTTCTATCAATACTGAGATATCTGGATTGTCTCCCAATACTTTCCCTACTTCAACCACTGCTTTTTTACCTTCTGAACCTACGGCCCAACTACCTGAATTAAAAAGTAATTTGTTCTCCATAGAAACATATACTTTTCCGTTCTTTTGTTCAACTGTCAAACCTTTTCCTTCAAAACCATTTAGTGCTTTAGAAAGTGTTTCTTTTAATTTTTTCATGCTAGCTTCTTTAGCCGCAATCAAATCTTCCAATTCTTTCAAGCGTTGGCTACTTTCATTTAATTTTTCTTGTTCTGATGCCAATGCTTTTGCCTTTGCATCCAGTTGAGCCAGCAATTCACGATTCTTTTTCATGTTGGCTTCCAAAGATTCATTACTGTTTTTCTCTAAAGCAGCATACGAATCTTGCATAATTTTCATCTTATCCTTAGCAGCAGCATAGTCAGCTTGCACTTTGGCTAAATTTGCATTAACATCGTCCAAACTGGTTTGCAAAGCGGCTTTTTCTGATTCTAATTGTTTTTTAGACGCCAACAAAGCAGCGTTTTCATCAGAAATGGCTCTGTTCTCCTTTTTTAAATCAGCGAATTTAGTTTCGAGATCATTGTAAATTTTCTTGGAAACACAAGATGTAGACAAAGCTAGAATTAAGAGTCCGATGGAAATTTTTTTTATCATTTTGATAGGTTTTAATATTTATTGTGGTATTTGGGGTTAAATTTTTTAATAAGCAAAACTATAATTCAGATTACTCCACTATAATTTATTTTTATTTTCTTTTTGAAATTGACATTAATATAGGCCTATTCAATTTCAACCAAAACTGGACAATGATCGGAATGCATCGCATCTGGCAAAATAACGGCTCTTTTGAGTTTATCTTTCAGAGAGTCGCTTACCAAATTGTAATCGATACGCCAACCTTTGTTATTCCCACGAGCTCCTGCACGATAACTCCACCACGAATACTGGTGTGGCTCACTGTTGAAGTGGCGAAAACTATCTACAAATCCGGATTTCATGAATTTATCCAACCATGCTCTTTCTTCCGGCAAAAAGCCCGACGTGTTTTTGTTTCGAATTGGATCGTGAATATCAATGGCCTCGTGACAAATATTATAGTCTCCACAAATAATTAGATTCGGAATGTCTTTTTTTAATTCGTCTATGTAATTTTGAAAATCATCCATATACATAAACTTGTGGCTTAGTCTATCGCCATTGGTTCCCGACGGTAAGTACAAACTCATTACAGAACAATCATCAAAATCAGCACGAAGATTTCTACCTTCAAAATCCATGTGCTCAATTCCAGTTCCGTATACTATATTATTTGGTTTTATTTTTGAAAGAATTGCAACACCACTATATCCTTTTTTGGTTGCAGGATAATAATATTGGTAAGGATATCCCGCTGCAGTAATGTCGGAAACAGGAATTTGCTCTTCTGTTGCTTTGATTTCCTGCAAACAAATTACATCTGGACTGGCATGTTGTAACCATTCAATAAATCCTTTTGTGATGGCAGCACGAATTCCGTTTACGTTGTATGAGATTATTTTCATTATATTGTTTTTGTATTATATTCGAAGTGAATTTTGACCTCAATTAGATTCCTCAAAATCCTATTTTTATCAAAACTTCGAAAGATTATTTTTTCTGTGGAATCCAAAAGTAGTAAAAAGTAGAAAGATTGATCCAAAAAAAACCATAAAAAATGGAGTATTTTGCTATCTTTGTCTCTTGCTCAAAAAATAAAAATAAATGGGTTTAGTTACCGCAAAAGAAGTTGCAAAGACAATAAACACGGACAAGTATGGCGTTTTCGGTACTTTTTCCGGTTGGTTGTTGATGAAAGTTTTAAAGATTTCGACATTAAACAAAATATACGACAGGAATAAACATTTGAAGGAATTGCCATTCCTAAATGCCATATTAGACGAATTTCAAATTAAGTTTGAGATTCCTGAAGAAGATTTCAAACGTTTACCAAAAGACGGTGCCTATATTACTATTTCAAATCACCCACTTGGGGGGATTGACGGGATTCTGTTATTGAAATTAATGCTTGAAAAAGAGCCAAATTTTAAAATCATAGCGAATTTTTTACTGCATCGTATAGACCCGATGAAACCTTATATTATGCCGGTAAATCCTTTTGAAAACCACAAAGACGCCAAGTCTAGCGTGGTAGGGATAAAGGAAACACTTCGTCATCTTAGAGACGGAAAACCATTAGGAATGTTCCCTGCTGGTGAAGTTTCTACCTATAAAGACGGAAAATTAGTAGTTGATAAAGCCTGGGAAGAAGGTGCCATAAAAGTAATTAGAAAAGCACAGGTTCCTGTAGTTCCTATTTATTTTCATGCTAAAAACAGTCGCTTGTTTTATTTCTTATCTAAAATAAATGACACACTAAGAACCGCCAAATTACCATCAGAGTTATTAACTCAAAAAGATCGTATTATCAAGGTGCGCGTTGGGAAACCAATTTCGGTAGCTGAACAAAACGAACACGAATCTATTGAGGAATACACGGAGTTCTTAAGAAAAAAGACCTATATGCTGGCCAATCCGTTTGAAAAAGAATCCAAGCTTTTACAAACACCTTCCCTTAAAATACCTAAAAGTCCTAAGGAGATAGTTACTGCAAGCGATCAAAATAAAATTGAAGCCGAAGTAAAGAATCTACGTAAAACAGATTGCCGCTTACTGCAAAGTAAAAATTACGAAGTGTTTTTTACAGATGCCAAATCAATACCGCATATTTTACACGAAATTGGCCGTTTGAGAGAAATCACTTTTAGAGAAGTGGGAGAAGGGACTAATGAGTCTATAGATATTGACAGATATGACCAATATTACCATCACATGTTTTTATGGGATGATGAAACGAAGAAAATAGCTGGTGCTTATCGTATGGGATTGGGTTCTCAAATTTATACAAAATATGGATTTGAAGGGTTTTATCTAAATGACTTATTTCGATTTGAACCGGAATTAAACGACATGATGCTGAGCTCAATAGAAATGGGACGTGCCTTTATCGTTAAAGAGTACCAACAAAAACCAATGCCTTTATTCTTGCTTTGGAAAGGGATTATTCATACCACTTTGCGTTATCCGGAGCATAAATACTTAATTGGTGGAGTGAGCATTAGTAATCAGTTTTCTGACTTCTCAAAATCGTTAATGATTGAATTCATGAAATCCAATTATTACGATCCGTATATTGCACAATACGTACATCCGAAAAAAGCATATAAAGTAAAACTTAAAGACGCCGATAAAGACTTTATTCTGGATGAAGCCGAAGCTGATTTGAATAAATTCGACAAAATTATCGACGAATTAGAACCTGGAAACTTGCGTTTACCTGTTTTAATTAAAAAATATATCAAGCAAAATGCAAGAGTAATTGCTTTCAATGTAGACCCATTATTCAATAATGCCATCGATGGTTTAATGTACATCCGAATTGCTGATATCCCTGAAAGCACGATGAAACCGGTAATGGAAGAATTTCAAGCTGAATTGGAACGCAAGCTCAACGAAAAAGAAGATTAAGATATTACCATAATCATAAAAAATCCCCAAGTTATAATAGCTTGGGGATTTTTGTTGCTTGATTTATTTTTTTAGTTTTATCATAGTATAGGTGCCAGCCCTAATAATACCATCTTGAGGCTTTGGATCGCCTTCTCTAAAAGCAAAACACCCAGCATACCAAATTTTTGCTATGATTGCATCTCTTCCATCTACGGTTGTTTTTCTAATATCGATTTCTCCTATGTTGTGGGGTGTAGTATCTCTAAAGCCAAGCCTTAATCGTTTTTCATCAGCCCTACAACTGCTACAACCCAATGTAGTTCCGGTTAAAACTAGTCCTCCACTTATATGATTTATGTTGCTAGTTGGAGTTAATTGGCTTAATGTATTCACTTTTTCAACTCCATTTTCGATCCATTGGTATTCTCCCGCAACCAAATCTTCGTAGAATTGACCATTTCTGGAAGTCATGATGTTTTTTTGTAATTTTATTTTAAATGATATACTGTCATTAGTACATACATAAGTACCATCATAGCCGTTTAACACATTCTTGGTGTCTTTGTAATAAGCACCCTTAATAGTGTTAAACATTGATATGTCCGTAATATCAAGTACTGGGCTTTGTGCCATACAGCTATTTAAAAGAATAAAAAATACTGCAAAATTAATATAGTATTCAATTTTTCTCTTCAAAAACACAAATCCTAAAAATAGTATTTCTTTCATGGTTTTTATAAGCTCGCTTTTTGGTAAAAAAATCCCCAAATCATTATAACTTGGGGATTTTTGTTGCTTGATTTATTTTTTTAGTTTTATCATAGTATATGTGCCAGCCCTAATAATTCCTCCTTTGGGCTTTGGAGCACCTTCTTTAACAGCGACAGGTCCTGTATACCAAATACTTACTATGATTGCATCTCTACCATCTACGGTTGTTTTTCTAATATCAATTTCTCCGACATTCTGGGGTGTGATATCTGAAAAACCAAGCCTTAATCGTTTTTCATCAGCTCTACAGTCGTCACACCCCAACGTAGTTCCAGTTAAAACCCTTTTTCCACTTATATGATTTATGTTGCTAGTTGGAGTTAATTGGCTTAATGTATTCACCTTTTCAACTCCATTTTCGATCAATTGGTATTCTCCAGCAACCAAATCTTCGTAGAATTGGCCATTTCTTGAAGTCATGATGTTTTTTTGCAATTTTATTTTAAATGAAGTAGTACCATTGGTATATAAATAAGTACCATCATAGCCGCTTAACACATTTTTGGTGTCTTTGTAGTAAGCCCCCTTAACAGTGTTAAACATTGATATATCCGTAATATCAAGCACTGGACTTTGTGCCATACAGCTGTTTAGAAGAATAAAAAATACTGCAATATTAATATAGTTTTTCATAATTATTTGTTGTTTATGTACATGGTACAAGGGTTGCTTTATTTGTCGCTTTATTAATTTCTAGTTTATTCCATTTGGTAAGGGCGTCATCTGCTTTGTAAATGGTTATCCCAAAAGAGCCAAATTGCTGTAGAAAACTCTCTTCTAGTGCTCCATTACTTTTATCATATAGAGCTGCTTGGTCATCATGAATTTTTTTAATTTTCTCATCGTCTGTCGGACTATTATATTTAGGATCATTCCAGACCATATTTACTTTACTGCTTAATGTAGCAATGTCATCCACTCTAATAGCGTAAGTATTTACTTGTCCTGCATTATTTTTAGCAATCACCATTAAAAAAACATCTTCTTTTCTGCTAGGGCTTGCCTCATTATAGGCATCATTTAGAAGTTTTACATCTCCATAAGAAAACATGGCGTAACCCTTTTTTGGATGAGAATGTGCCCCACCAATATAAGTAGAACCTGTTGATAATGAAAATGAAAATTCGTCAGACGATACTATCTGTATGTATTCATATTTAAAAGTCTCATCAGGATTCATAGTTTTTTTTACTTCTACTCCAAACTCTTTATCATTCACGGCAGCCATTACTTTTGCTTTTAACCAATCTATACTTGGTTTCATATTACCTGCTTTTGTAACATCTGTTATGTCTTTCATTTTATTACAAGGATCAACTGGTTTTGGAGTGGGAGCTGAACCACCGCCTCCATTGCCTCCAACGGGTGAAGTATAACCCCCTGGAGTTGTTCCTCCGGTTACTGGATTGCGAGGCATATAGACTACCGGAGTTCCAGTGCCGGGAGTGGTGATAACAACTGGTCTTAACGGTATTGGATTTCCGCCACCGCCATCTGTATTGCAATCCCCATCTTGACAAGGAAGAATAGGTGGTGCTTTACCAGTAACTTTGGTTTGTGCAATTCCATTTTCTACTACCTGATTATCTACAAATTTAGCAGCTTTTATAAATCCCGTCTTTAAATCCCAAGTACTCATATATCCGTTAAAATTTCCTCCATCGATAGATTGGCTATTGGATGGAGCATTCTTGTCTGGATATATTTCAAACAAAAGAGCTTTATAATTACGTTCTCCTAATTTGTAAATATACAATTCCTGCGACCAGATTTCATCAGGATTTTTCTTTGATTCAATAACTGGTACAATAATCGTCTGTGTTCCGTCTACTGATTTTGTAATGCTCGCTTCACTCCAGTCATATTCTAAATCTTGAAATAAATCATAATTGCTACCATTAGATTCATATTCCTTAAACCATCTTTTGGCTGATGAAATTGTTTTTTCCTGATATCCTTGCTCATCCATTTCTAACTTTTCGGCTTCGCAATTTACCATCAGTATAGCAATACTAAAAACAAAAATAGCCTTAATTGCATTTTTAATTCTCATTCTTATACTTATTTCACCTTTTCATTTCGCATTTTGCTGGGCTGAATCGGTTTTTTGTTAGTCCCATGTTTCATTAAGTCTATAAATGATTCAATCATTCATTAAATCTCTTCATTATTTCTTGTCATTGTTCTTAGCAATATAAACAGTATTAAGCTACTTTTTTTATTAAAAAAGAACGAAAATACGTATTTTTTATTCAACATCAGTCTTTAATCTTAATTTTAAAAAAAATAAAAACCTGAAAATCTTATACTTGTAAAACCTTTAGACAAACAATGTTGTCACTTCTTGCACAGAAGCTGGTTCTTGAAATGGGTTTTGAATAGCTCACATTCTTACTCCAAAAACAGTTTACTGCTTGTACTAAAGCATTTTTGGACAATAATGCCGTATTGTTCGTAGTTTTCATAATTTGATTTTTTGGTTGATACTTATCCGAAAAATTGTATTTTTGTTTACTACGTGCAAGTAAAGAAGATGATATTTCTTATAAAATCATTTTTGAATGTATCGTACAGAATCAAATATGTTTTTTACATATTGCTTTTTTTTATTCCTAATTATTATCTTTGACTCTATGAGCACACTAACAAAACCAAATCATATAGGGCGAAAAATTAGCCGTATTCGCGAACTTCGAGACATGAAGCAAGAAGCTTTAGCACAGGCTTTAGGAACTAATCAACAGGCAATATCTGCTATGGAGAATAGCGAAACCATAGATGATGAAAAACTTGCAGAGATTGCAAAAGCTCTGGGAGTAACTGTAGAAGCAATTAAAAATTTCTCTGAAGAAGGTGTAATAAATTATTTTAATAGTTTCAATGACACAAAAAATAGTCAGGTTAATTTTGGAAATCATTGTACTTTTAATCCATTAGACAAACTAATGGAGTCAGTTGACGAGAATAAAAAATTGTATGAAAGACTTCTTCAAGCCGAGAAAGACAAAGTCGAATATTTAGAGAAATTACTAAAAGGGAATAACCTTTTATAAAAATATAAGAACAAAAAAAGAGACCTATGTGGTCTCTTTCTTGTTTTTAGAATATGTATCAATTTTCAGGACTAGACATATACAACGACATTTAATCCTTGTATTCTTTTACCGCCTTCTTAAAAGCATCCCATTCTGTTAGTGTTAACAAATGCTTCTTACTTATCTTTTTTCCTTTTATATATTCAAGAATGTATTTGGCTCTTTCTTCTGATTCGGGATGAGAATTCACCCAAGACAATGCACTTTCCAATTTATTATCAAAAGACATATTATACAGAAAATCGGCTAATGGCGCAGGGTCCACTTTAGCCTTCAGCATATATTCAACACTGGCGATATCTGCTTCTTTCTCAAGAGTGCGGTCATACGCCGATGAGGATAGCGTATGCATAATTTCACGAATAACACCGTTATTATTATTATTACCTGTGGTTATCTGCATCAATACGGAAAACCCAATCTCTTTTGACAACTTTTTCATCACGTGATTGTTCTCGATATGAGCGATTTCATGCCCTAAAACCCCTATCAAAGCTTGTTCGTTCTTCGACTCCTCGATTAATCCCGAATACACTACCAAATGTCCATCAGGCAGTGCAAAAGCATTAACTTCGTCTTTCTTGATAATATGTATCTTCAAGCTATCGCGTTCAATTCCGTTTTCTTTACACAATGGTTTTAATAATTTGTCTAACGATTTCGTAATCGAATCATTTACCACTATATCTTCGGTAGTTTTTATTTGGTCCCAAATCATATCACCAACCCCTTTCTCGGTAGCGCTTTTGGCTTTTTCGATTTTAAAAAATGTGATAAAATCAATTTGAGACAACAAAAACCAAATCCCAAAAAAAGTGACTACTATTGATAATCCTTTAAATAGTGCTTTCATAATTGGTCTTACAGATTAAATTAGTAATATCCGAAAAGAAATACATTTCTATATGATTTCCTTTTCTGGTTTGTGTGGCCAAGTAAAGCGTAAAAAAAAATTCAACTACATTGAACCCCACAATGGTAATTATGTATGCGATGTATCTGTTTGTCACCTCTCCACCATCAAAAATAATAGACACAGTCCACCAAAATCCCACGGTATTAAAGAAAAACATCCCCAATTGAGCCAGCAAAGCCTGTGTACAATGCCATTTTACAAAAACAGTACTTTTTCTGTTTCCCAAATAAAAGAAAACGGATGCCAATAAATTCAATATGGGTAAAGGCAATCCGCATAAAACTACCACGAGCGACATCAAATAACTATTGGACGCTCTTTCCAACTCACTTTCGTAAGGCTTATAATTAAATTTTTGCGTTGCAATCATAGCTGTTTGTATATATTCCATATCCAGTTGAGAATTACCAATATAATCAACGGAATGAAAATTTCTATTTTTTGAATTAACTTTTCGACTTTAAGATAAAAATCATAAAAAGATTTTTTCTTGGTAATAAGATCCCGAATGATCCATACCGGTGAAACAATCATGATTCCAGCCACCAGGATTCCAAAAGGATTTAGAAACAACGACTTTACAATTTCTCCATTAAACAGAAAAGAAACTGCTCTGGTCGTACCACAAGATGGACATGGCAAACCGGTTACTCTTTTAAAAATACACACCGTCAAATCCAAACCTGAATTTTTTATGGGTGCAAATTCCAAAAAGAATAACCAACTATACCCTAAAAAACAAGCAAATAAAATCAGTATATAAAGCTTGTTCTTAAACATATTTTAAAAAAATGCATTATTAAAAGCAGCTGCGTTTTTCTCTCTTGTAGCTCCTTGAATCAAAAACCAATCTACTATTGTCCAAACCATAAAACCACCACAGGTAAGTAACTTTCCAACACCCATTCCGGTATCACCAATATAAAAACGATCAATCCCATATGCTCCTGCAAAAATCGAAATTAACAATGCCGTAGTTGGATCTTTAAATTGCGTTAACTGTAATCTTTGCCATTGGCTTTCGTCTAAACTTAATAATTTTTCTCGAATGGTACCTAAATGATGTGCTTCAAAATACTTAGCGTTCATCATCATGAACATGTCAACTTTTTGTGAATCCATTATAATAATTTGGTTAAAGATTTATTTCCTACTCTATTTTGGATTTTCGGATACTCCATAATTTTGTCAATATATAAATATTAATAGAAACATCTTATTTAAAAATTAAATATGCCATAAAAAATCCCGTCTCGCCAAAAAGACGAGACGGGATTGTTATTTGATCTATTTTTTAAAACCAAGCTTTCTTTCCTACCTGATACGTTTGGTAAAAATCTTCATCGGTTTTAGTCAAATAAATAATTCCTTCTATTAGGCCAATTATACCGCCAATTCCGCAAGTAACCACTCCTAAAATAAGCTGAATTATTCCTTCTTGTGTATATCCCAAAATAAATTTGTGCACTCCAAATCCTCCTAATACGATTGCCAAAACACCAGCTAAAACTTTTTTGTTTTCTTTTGGCATTTGCATATTTGGTGTGTTCCAAGTTTCTTGTTTTGAATTCTCCATAATTTTTAATTAATTTAGTTCGTTAATAGTGGTCGCTAAATTAGAAAAAATAATACAAATCACTATTTTTAGACCATTAAAATCTCACAAAATCAATTTTTCCCGTATAATGCTTTGATTTTATCAACAATCACTTGGGCCAAGCGTTCATGGCTTTCATAAGTCCACCCTGCTATGTGAGGAGTAAGAATCACTTTTCTACCATCTAATAAATATTGAAAAGCTTCTGGGGTGCCTTTATCTTTGAATAATGTTTCGAAAGATAATTTTTCATATTCTAAAACATCTAGACCAGCGCCAAGAACTTTACCTGATTCCATGGCGGCAACCAAATCAGCTGTTACTATGTTTTTCCCTCTTGAGGTATTGATAATCCAAATGTCTTTTGCGAAAGCATTGATAAAATCCGAATCCACCATTTTGTCTGTTTCTGGCGTCCACGGAATATGTAAGCTCAAGACATCTGTCTTTTTTTGCAGTACTTCAAGTGAAACCTGTCTCGCATTTGCATCTCCTACATTATCTTTTATATCGTAACACAATACTTCTACATCAAAACCACGGAGTTTTTTGGAAAATGCTTTTCCCATATTTCCATAACCAATAATCCCAACGATTTTGCCATCTAGTTCATATCCGCGATTTTTTTCTCTGTTCCACTCACCAGATCGAATTTCGCTATCTGCCATATTCAATTTATTAAAAAGAGAAAGAATCATTCCTAAAGTATGCTCTGCGACTGCATTACAATTCCCTTCGGGTGCGGCTATTAGTGCAATATTTTTTGAGGTTGCATATTCACAATCTATACTTTCAAGACCTGCACCTACTCGAGCTATGAATTGTAAATTGACGGCCTTGTCCAAAAACTCTTTATCAATTTTGAATCGGCTTCGAATAACCACTCCTTGATAATCCTGAATTTTTGCTTCAATCTCTTGTTTAGAAGATGTAAAATCAGCATGATTTATAAAACCAGCTTGTTGTAATTGCTGCCAAAGTAAGGGATGATTACTGTCAATATGAAGGATCTTGATATCCATAAAAATGTTCTTGATTTTAGACTCAAAATTAAATAAAAAAACACGGTTTATGGTTTTAACCTAGAATAATTAACCTACAATACTTAAATTAGCATTTTCCAATTAAAATCGAACCACAGAAATGAGATTAACAAAAACATTTACTGCTTTTTTTCAAAGCGAAAAAGCAGGTGGGCTATTGCTCCTTTTTGTAACAGTAATTTCTTTATTACTAGCTAATTCATTTATTCAAACAGAATATATTGCTTTTTGGAATACCCAAATAGGACATCATTCCATCACACATTGGATCAACGATGGATTAATGACCATCTTCTTTTTACTTATCGGTTTAGAGTTAGAACGCGAAATATACCATGGTGAGTTAGCCAATATCAAAAATGCGATCCTTCCCATTTTTGGAGCTTTGGGCGGAATGATTCTACCCGCTGGACTTTTTCTCGCGCTAAATTATGGAACGACTACTCAAAACGGAGCCGGAATCCCTATGGCTACCGATATTGCTTTTGCCATTGGAGTTTTATCTCTATTAGGCAATAGAGTTCCGGTGTCCCTAAAAATATTCCTGACTGCTCTGGCCGTTATTGACGATTTGGGCGCTATACTGGTAATAGCCATATTCTACACTAAAACCATTGCTTTTGATAATTTATTAATGGCTTTAGCTATAATGGCATGCTTATTTATCCTAAACAGACGCAAAGTACACAATCTAGTTTCTTACCTAATTGGTGGTGCCGTCATGTGGTACTTTATGTTGAATTCCGGTGTGCATGCTACCATAACCGGTGTGCTACTTGCATTTGTTATTCCGTTTGGAGATGGCGGAAAAAAAACTGCATCCTATAGACTACAACATTTTCTACACCAACCCGTAGCTTTCTTTATCCTTCCTTTATTTGCTATTGCCAATACATGTATTGCCATAGATGCAAATTGGCACGAAGGCTTGAGTCATGCTAATTCAGTAGGTATTCTTATTGGACTCATAGTGGGAAAACCATTAGGAATCTGGTTGTTTTCATTCTTTGCAGTAAGTTTAGGAATTTGCTCATTGCCTAAAGATCTAAAATGGAAAAACATACTTGGTGCAGGAATGCTAGGAGGAATAGGGTTTACCATGTCTATTTTCATCACTTTATTAGCCTTTAGTAAAGACGGGGAAGAAGTCATAACCTATTCTAAAATTGCCATATTAATAGCTTCCTTGACCTCCGGAATATTGGGTTATTTTTGGTTAAAGCTTACCGTTAAAGCTCCAACAAAAACGATTAAAGGCTAATAAATAAGATAAAAAACGTACTAAAGAAATCCAAAAAAGAAAAATTATTCTTTCCTTTGTGACGCAAATTGACTACAAATATTATTATTAAAATCTTGTAGCAAAACCTACAATGAAAAAAATTTATTTTATTCCCTTACTCTGTTTTGTCTTTCTCTTTCAAAGCTGCTTTGAAGTGGTCGAAGAAGTAAAAATGAAAGATGATGGTTCGGGTCATTTTAATTTTGTCATTAATTTTAGCCAAAGCAAAACCAAAATTAACTCGGTTTTAAAAATGGATAAAGTCAATGGTTATGACATTCCTTCTAAAGAAGAAATTAAAAATGAGGCATCAAGGCTAGAAGCTTTAGCAAAAAGCACCACAGGAATTTCGAATGTAAAAACGAATATAGACTTAACGAATTTTATTTTTGTGGTTGATTTGGATTTTCAAAAAATCACCAATCTCAATGCCGTTTTCTTAAAACTAAAAAACAGCAAAAAAATAGACCCCGCTATCACCACGGATTATTTCACCTTCGACAACAAGAAATTTGTACGTAGCCAAAAAGTGCCCGTAAAAGCACTTTATGATAAATTAAAAAAGGCCGATAAAGAAATATTTGAAAACGCAAAATACACTTCGGTTTACAAATTTGAATCGACTATAAAATCGTTTTCTAATAAAAATGCAATTGCATCCAAAAACAATAAAGCCATCAAACTAAACGGTTCTGTAATTAATGTTATTAATGGAAGCGAAAAAATAGAAAATACAATTACACTCAATTAAAATAAAATGAAAAACTATTTATTATTACTTGCTATTTGCTTTTCTGCAACAATATATGCCCAGGATTTAGCAACCAAAGTTCCAGCAAATGCACCATTTGGTCTGTGTTTTAATGGCAAAAACCTAAATGATAAAGTGGCTCTAAAAACCATTCAGGAGTACCCTTGGATGCAAACTCTATTAGAAAAAGAATTAAAATTTTTACCAAAAGATTTAAGCCAGACCGGAATTGATCTTACTAGTAAGCAATATCAATACTACATCAACAAAGACACGGTGATGAACTATGTAATATTGATTCCTTTGAACAATGCCACTTTATTCGAAAAATTAATTCAAGGCAAATACGGTGATAGCATTAAGATAAAAAAACAAGGAACATATAGTAGAGCAACAACTTCTAAAAACCATCATTTAGCATGGAATGAAAAATTTGCTGTTTTGATTAATTCCTCTTACGTAAAGCCTTCTAAATACAACGATACAGAACCATATTCTGACTTAACGAGTATTGACACTACTTCGGTTTTTGTAGATTCTGTAGCTACAGACTATACCATAGCTGCTGAACCGGTAGCAAAACCTGTATTGAATCCGGAAAAAAGCAGCAAAGCCAAAAAAGGTAAAACCAAAAAAGGTAAGAAAATTAAAAAAATAAAAGAAGAGCCTAAAATTATAGAACCTACTGAAGATGAAATTTATGCTGCTCAAGAGAAAGCAAATGCTGAATTAGAGGAAACCAATAGAAAACTGGAAGAACTCAAGTATAAAAAAACAGATTCTATCGAAAGGTTAAAAATTAATGCCGTTGTTGATTTGATTTTTAAAGAAACTTTCGACTCTAAAACAGAAACAACCGCAGTTAATACTACCATTTTTAAAGACAACGACCCTAAATCTGACTTTTTTGTTTATGCCGATCTAGATGCATTAACAAACCAATTATATTCAAGTTTTTCAGGGGTTAGTAATGCATTTTTGGGAATTTACAAAAACGGGGTTTTGAATAGTAATTACCACCTAAATGGTTATTTTGAAAAAGATAGAATTAGATTCAGTCAAGTAATGGCACCTAAAAATGAGGAAACTAAAAAATCTTACCAAGAAATCTTTGATTCAAAAATAAATAAAAACCTAATGAATTATGTAGGTAATAATGTTTTGGGGTATTATTCTATTGCAATGGATACTCAAGCCATTATGAACTACGAATATCAGATTCTAAAAAACACTTTAAATTCCGTTTATCAATCTTATTCTAAAGAAGCTATTGGTAATGAAGCTGATGTTTTAATTGACGGTATTGCTCTACTTTTGGACGAAAAAGCTATTGCGGATCTAATTCCTGGAAATGCCCTTTTTGTGCTTCATGATCTAAAAAAAGTAAAACGTGAGTACGTTTCTATAGACTACAATGAAAACTATGAGCAATTGGAAGTTAAAGGCACTAAAGATGAAATACAACCTGACTTTA